>DATJGC010000343.1:0-7601 GCA_035495345.1 Chitinophagaceae bacterium
TATTCTTACCAATATCAACCTGAACGACCGTGGCTCTAACAAAGAGACCTGGCATATTGAAATAGCGGCCGATGATGTGGAATATGAATGCGGAGATTCCATTGGCATTGTGCCGGAGAACCCGGTGCCCATGGTAGAAACAGTGCTGTCGCTTTCCAAAGGCATCAACGCAGGAAAACAGGTCAGTTACAAAAAAGAAATGTACACTGTTTTTGATTTGCTAAAGTATAAACTGAATATTTCTCACCTGATCACCAACGTTATTAAAAGATACGGCGCTATTGTAGGCCAGGAAATCACGGAAACAAAAATGGATCTGCCGGATCTGCTAAAGGCTTACCCGGTAAAAGACAGTGCGCAGTTTGAAGAAGTGCTGTCCATCTTAAACCCGGTGGCACCGCGCCTGTACACGCTGGCCTCCTCCCCTGCCGCCCACAGTGGTGAAGTGCATATTATTGTTGCCAAGGATACCTTCATGGTAAACGAGGAAAAGAAATACGGCGTGTGTTCACGCTTCCTGGGTGCACAGAAAACAAATACACAGTTACCCTTTTTTGTACAAAAGAATAAGCGCTTCCGGCTGCCGGCGCCAGACAAGGATATCATCATGATTGGGCCGGGCACAGGCATCGCCCCCTATCGTTCTTTTCTTGCGGAACGCGATGCAGTAGGCGCCACAGGCAGAAACTGGTTGTTTTTTGGTGAACAGCATTTTGCCACCGATTTTCTTTACCAGACTGAATTACAAAACTGGTTTGAGACCGGCGTACTCACTAAGATCAATGTTGCGTTCTCAAGAGATCAGCCGGAAAAAATTTATGTGCAGCATCGTATGTGGGAGCATGGCGCAGAACTGTACCAATGGATAAATAACGGCGCACATATCTATCTCTGCGGCAAGAAAGACCCAATGAGCATCGATGTAGAACATACCCTGCAGGATATCATTGAAAAGTTTGGTGAAAAAACAAAAGAAGAAGCGATAGAATATTTTCAGCAATTACAGAATGAAGGCCGTTACTCCGAAGATGTTTATTAAGGGCGATGCTGTATAACAAACGCAGCGCTGCACCGTGAAGAAAGCCTATTTCACCATTTAAAAGTTCTAACATGTCTGAACAGAACAATAATCTCTCAGGAATAGAAAAGATTAAACAGGCCAGCGATGGTTTGCGGGGAGAAATTACCAGTAGTTTAAAAGATGAGATTACCGGCGCCATCCGCGAGGGCGACCAGGCCCTGATAAAATTTCATGGGATGTACCAGCAGGATGATCGAGACCGCCGTGAAGAACGCGCAGAAAAGAAACTGGATCGGCTGTATACCTTTATGATCAGGCTGCGCCTGCCGGGCGGTTACTTAAATGCGGCACAATGGGTGGCCATGCACCATATTGCTGGTAAGAATTCTACCGGCGTTATAAAAATTACTACCCGCCAGACCATACAGTTGCACGGCCTGGTAAAATCTCATATAAAACCCACCATCCATTCTTTTAGCGAAGCCCTGCTGGATTCTATTGCCACCTGCGGCGATATCAACAGGAACGTACTCTGCAGTGCGCACCCCAAGCAATCTCCCCTGCACGAGGAAGTGTTTGCTTATGCTGATGATATCAGTCGTATGCTGATGCCAAAAACAAAAGCTTATTATGAAATCTGGCTAGACGACAGCAAGATTGCAGACAAGAAAGAGGAAGAAGATCCTCTTTACCAGGATCGGTACCTGCCCAGGAAATTCAAGATCGCCATTGCCATTCCGCCCAATAATGATGTTGACGTTTTAACCAATGACCTTGGACTGATTGCCGTTATTGAGAACAATGAACTCAAAGGTTTCAATATTGCCATTGGGGGCGGTATGTCTACCACGCACGGCAACCCCGCCACGTATGCCAGGCTGGGTACGGTGATAGGTTTTGTAGAAAAAGGCGAGGCCACCATGAAAGCCGTGTACGAAGTAGTAACCATTCAGCGCGATTATGGTAACCGGAGCGATCGGAAGCTGGCAAGACTTAAATACACGGTAGACAAGGTAGGTGCAAGCTGGTACAAAGAAGAAATTGAAAGAAGGGCTGGCATAACAATACATCCCATACGTGCATATACATTTACAGAACGCCGCGATTATTATGGCTGGCTGCCTAACGACAAGGGACAGTGGTATTATACCGTGTACGTTGAAAACGGAAGGGTAACAGATGATAAACAGCAACAGGTAAAGACCGCGCTGCTGGAAGTTGCCATGCTGGGCAAATGCACGTTCAGGTTTACCGCCAATCAGAATGTCATCATCAGTGATGTGGACGCGGCAGACAAAGACCTCATCAACAGCATTCTCCAGAAATACAATATTATCCAGTATACCGAGCAGACCTCACTGGTAAGAAAGAATTCAATTGCCTGTGTGGCACTGCCCACCTGCCCGCTTGCATTGGCTGAAGGACAACGGTACATGCCTGTTTTGATAGGAAAGATTGAACCACTGCTGGCCAAGCATGGACTGGCAGAGGACGATATTATTATGCGTATGACCGGCTGCCCCAATGGTTGCGCCCGGCCGGGTGCCGCTGAAATTGCCTTTGTGGGTACCGCACCCGGGCATTATAACCTGCAGCTGGGGGGCGACCGCATAGGTACCCGTCTTAATAAAATATACAAAGAGCATCTTGATGAGGCCGCTATCTTAAGTGAGCTGGACAGTTTGTTTGCGCAATACAGCAGTGAGCGTACCAACAGCGAGACTTTTGGCGATTTTACCTGGAGAAAATTCATGCAGTAAGCCTGGCACCATACGTTAACCAACTGTTATCACTAAAAAAAACAGCAAAAAAAACGGATTAGTCTACCATTTAAGTAGGGAATTGATTATTTTTACCGTCTATTTATGAGTAAGCAGGAGGCAGCAGCCAGCATATCACTGGAAGAAGCAATTAAAACAGGCAGGAACCGCCTGTTTCCGGTGTTTCTGAAGCTGGAAGAACTGCGTGTGCTGCTGGTAGGTGGCGGTAATGTGGCCCTGGAAAAACTGAACGCCCTTCTGCAAAATGCGCCCGGCGCATCAATTTGGGTAGTGGGTACCACTATTAATGAGGGCATCAAGACCCTCGCGGCGCAATATCCTGCGGTTGTGTTGGACGAACGCCCCTTTGCAGACAGTGATATCGACGAGAAGGAAGTGGTGATTGTGGCGGTAAACGACCGCACGGTTAGCAGCTATGTACGCATGCTGGCAAAAGAAAAAAAGCTGCTGGTAAATGTAGCGGATACGCCAGACCAGTGTGATTTCTACCTTGGCGCTATTGTACAAAAAGGTGATCTTAAGATTGCCATTTCCACCAATGGAAAATCGCCCACGATTGCCAAAAGAATGCGCGAGCAATTAAATGAACTGATACCCGATGAGATCAATGGAGTGCTGGACAATATGCAACTGATCAGGCAGGATCTTAAAGGTGATTTCGCCCGCAAAGTAAAACAGCTGGATACCATAACAAAGGGCCTTGCCGCAAATACCGCCACTGTAGAAGACGAGGAGGAAGAGAGCGCAGGCAAACCCGAACAGAAAAAATGGCGCAAACTGGCTACCTACAGCCTGCTGGCCTTTGGCTTTATGATATTGGGTCATATTTTGTTCTCGTTTATTACAGTACCTGATATTACCGGCGGTGTAAGAAATATATACAGCCAGTTAGATAAAAATTTTCACTGGATGGTGCTGGCTGGTTTCCTGGCGCAGTTGGTAGATGGTGCGCTGGGCATGGGCTATGGCGTTACCAGTGCAGCCATTTTGCTATCTACCGGTATTAACCCTGCTGCCATCAGCGGCAGCATTCATACCGCCGAGATGTTTGCCAGTGGTGCATCAGGCTACAGTCATTACAAGTTTGGCAACGTCAATAAAAAATTATTTAAGATACTGGTGATACCCGGTGTGATCGGCGCCATTGCAGGTGCGCTGCTGCTGGTATTTTTGGGTGAAAAATACTCAGCGTACATACGGCCCATTCTTGCCAGCTATACCTTGTTTTTAGGTGTAAAGATCCTGCTCAATGCCTTTATTAAAATGAAGCAAACAAAGAAGTTCAAACGGTATGGCGCATTGGCCGGCCTGGGCGGCTTCCTTGATTCATTTGGCGGCGGTGGCTGGGGCCCCATTGTTACCACCACGCTTATTACAAAGGGCAGAAGTCCGCGTTTTGTGATTGGCACCGTTAGCCTTACAGAATTCTTTGTTACGCTGGCCAGCGCATTCTCCTTCTTTATTTTATTGGGTGTAACACATATTCAGACCATTATTGCGCTCATCATCGGCGGTTTTGTGGCCGCACCGCTAGCAGCAAAGCTGGCCGGCAGGCTGCCACGCAAAACATCTTTCATGCTGCTGGGCGTACTGGTGATTGTCTGGAGTCTCAAGATATTATCCCGCTTACTGTAATCGTCTGTACGCTGCACTACCAGCAATCACTTTCTATACCCCCTTTAGATCAGCCGTCAATACTCCCCAACAAAAACTATTTAAACAAAGGCCGAATAAATTCCCTACTAAATTTGTAGACTAAATAAAAGCGGCTATATTTGCGCTTGTGAAACAAACTTTTAACCACATGACCCCCCTGCTGGCCGTTATTCCACAACGATGTTGCCTAATCATTTGGCCGATGCCGCGGTAAAAACCGATGGCCTTTTTTTTATCTTATTAGTCTACTAAATTTATAGAATAACAAATAACTGAAATGAGGAAAGATTTCACCCTTAGCATTGATCAGTCTCTTCAACAGCGCCTGCTTCGCACAGCAAAATTCTTTTTCACAGCGGGCTTAACGGTGTTGGCAACATTGATGGCTCTTCCCAGCTTTGCACAGGAAACCAATAACCTGATAGAAATTTCGGGCGTTGTAACCGGTGTTGACGGTAAAGAACCATTGCCCGATGTAAGCGTGCAGGTAAAGGGTACCATTGCCGGTACCATTACAGATAAAACGGGCAGCTTCAGGCTGCGCACAAAAACCAAACTTCCTTTTACACTGGTATTTTCTTCCGTGGGTTTTAAACAACAGGAGCTGGAAGTAAAAAGCCTTGGTTCTAATTTACAGGTAGAACTGGCCACGCAAACCATTTTGGGTAATGAAGTAGTAGTAACCGCTTCGCGCGTGGCAGAAAGTATTTTAAAATCTCCGGTGGCCATTGAAAAACTCGACATCAGGGCAATACGCGAAGCAGCCGCACCCAGCTTTTATGATGCACTTGAAAATGTAAAGGGTGTGCAGATGACCACCTCCAGCCTCACCTTTAAAGTTCCCAATACACGCGGCTTTAATATCCCCAATAATTTCCGGTTTATGCAGCTGGTAGATGGCGTAGACATGCAGGCCGCTACCCTCGGCGTTCCGCTCGGCAATGCCATCGGCCCCACAGAACTTGACATTGCCAGCGTGGAAATTACCCCTGGCGCTGCATCCGCACTCTACGGTATGAACGCCATCAATGGCATGGCCAACCTCATCACCAAGAGCCCGTTTACCTACCAGGGCCTGAGCATTTACCATAAAACCGGGGTAAACCATGTAGATGGCATTGATCATGACCCCAGCGTACTAACGGAGTCGGCTATACGCTATGCAAAAGCCTTCAACAATAAGTTTGCCTTCAAGATCAATATTGGCTATATGCAGGGTACAGACTGGCGCTCAAACACCCGGTTAGACCAGAATACCAATAACCTCAAAAGCGCCAACCCTGGCTTCCCCTCTCTTAATGGAGACAACAACGCTGCGTTTGACGGATGGAATAAATATGGAGACGATGCACTGGCGGGCAGCAATGTAGTATCATTAAGCGGCCTTACCATTGATGGAAAAACCAACCAAACATTGAGGGTTGCCAGAACCGGCTATTGGGAAACAGACCTGGTAAGCCCCAAGGTGAGCAATTTTAAATTTGATCTTGGGCTTCATTACCGCATTAATGAAAAACTGGAGCTATCCTACACTTACCGCCGCGGTTTAATGGATGTCGATTTTCAGCGGGGTAATAAAATAAGGCTAGACAATGTGCTGGTGCAAAACCATCATCTTGAATTAAAAGTCAACAACTTTGTGGTGCGGAGTTATGTCTCTACAGAAAATACCGGAGATTCTTACAATGTAAAACCACTGGCAGATAATATGGATCTATACAGCGGTGGCGCTACAGATACAAAAACGCCTACCAGCTGGGGTACCAAGTATAAAAACGCCCTGAACGCATTTGCATCTGCCAATGGGGGTGCTTTAACCTCCGCTAACCTGGCCGCCGCTAACCAGTACGCAAGGCAACAGGCAGATGCCAGCAGGGTGCAGCCGGGCACACCGGAGTTTGAAGCGCTCAAAAATACCATCATCGGTATCAATAACTGGGATATTAAATCTGGCTCCATCCCCAACGCACCCGTAACCGGCGGTGCCGCACTGGTACAGAAAAGCAGGCTCTACCATACTGAAGCGCAATGGGATCTTTCCAAGAAAGTAAAAATATTTGACCTGTTGCTTGGCGCCGATGCGCGTATCTACGAAGTAATACCCGATGGAAACAATTTCGTGGATTTTTCAAGACCCATTGCAGACCGCAACTCGCCACTGAAAGATGGCAGCTTTGGAAAAAATATTTATTATAAAAAGTTTGGAGGCTTTACGCAGGTAACAAAAACATTTTTTGAAGAGCGCCTGAAACTCTTTGGCTCCCTGCGGTATGATTATAACCCTGAGTTTGACCCCAAGCTTACACCACGCCTGGCAGCTGTGTATACGGTAAACAAAGTGCATAATTTTCGTTTTACTTTCCAGGAAGGCTACCGTTTTCCGGCACTGTTTGAGGCGTTGTCTTATGTAAACAATGGCAGGGTGAAACGCGTGGGCAGCCTTTCTTACATCAATGAGGGCCTCGGTTACCTCGAAAACAGTTATACGCAGGCTTCCATCATTAACTTTAACGCTGCCGTAAGCGCGCAGGGCAATACGGATGCCGCCGCGCTGGCCAACCGCAACCTGTTGCAGGTAGCCAACCTGCCCAAGGCCCGCCCTGAAAAAATTACTTCTTTTGAAGTGGGTTACAAAAGCATACTGCTCAACAACCGCCTGGTGATAGATATAGATGCCTACAGCAATACCTACAACGGCTTTCTGGGCCAGGTACAGGTATACGTACCCACCGGCGAGACCGTAGGGTCTGATGCGGCTGTACTGGCCATGCTAGACCGGAACCGGGATCCGGCAGCGGCCACAGCTACCACCGCTGCCAGCAAGGGACAAGACAGGTACCGGGTATACACAAACGCAAAGAACAGTTACAGAAATTTTGGTTCAGCCGTGGGTATCACCTACAACTTCTATAAGAAATATACTATTGGCGGTAATGCAAGCTTCAACAAGATGAAGGCCAACAATGCAGACGATATCTTTGTAACAGGTTTTAATACGCCTACATGGAATACCAATGTATCTTTTGGCAATCGCGAAATTGTAAAGAATGTTGGCTTTAATGTGGTGTGGAAATGGCAGGACAGCTTTCTTTGGGAGAGCCCGTTGGTAACCGGCAATATTTCTGCCTACAACACAGTAGACG
>DATJGC010000344.1:0-2217 GCA_035495345.1 Chitinophagaceae bacterium
TAAAGAGGTGATAGAGATCGACCTGTGTCCAGCGCTCAACAATTTTTCCGTGTTCCAGCCGGTAGAAGATGATTTCGCTGATACCATCCACGCGCTTTCCAAGCGATGGAATTTTCATAAAGGTATCTTTTTGTGTGCCATGCCATACGGCCCGCACCACTACCCTGTCTGCCTCCGCCACCATATCACCAATGGTATAATAAAAATCAGGGAAGGCCCGGAACAAATCTGCCAATCGTTTTTGCTGATCGGCCACGGTCAGCCAATTGTCTGAACTGTCGTTAAGATCATGCCGCACAAATTTTTCCGGGAACACCTCACTTAACTGCGATAGTTTTTTACCGTTGAAAATATCCAGCAGGTAATGCCTGATTACTTTCTTGTTTTCCTCCGGCGATTGTGCGCGGGCGGCGAGGCCCAATGACAGTAAAGCCATCAGGGTGATAGGCCATTTTTTGTATTGCATCATAAGCGAGGTTTAGACTCCAAAATACGAAAAACTGTGGCGCCTGCTGTTGGCAAATCAGAAAACGCCTATATTGTGCTGGGCTATATATTGGGTGCCATAATCGGCGAGGCAACAATCTTTCCATCAAAAATAGAACGCTTGTTGTTCACTTGATAAGATACCCGGTACAGGCAGGAATAGATTGTAACCATATAATTTCACAGTAAGCATTACATTATGAGAAAGATAATTTCATTGATGCATATGTCGCTCGACGGTTTTGTAGCAGGTCCCAAAGGCGAAATGAATTGGATAAAGGTAGACGAGCCACTGTTCGATTTTATTGCCGAAAGGATAAGTCGCTGCGATACCTCTATGTACGGAAGGGTTACGTATGAAATGATGGAAGGCTACTGGCCAACGGCCGCCAGCAAGCCCAATGCCAGCAAGCATGATATTGAACATTCCCGCTGGTATGGCCAGGTTCGCAAGCTGGTGTTATCAACAACGCTTAAAGAGGCCGACTTAAAAAACACGCTTGTACTGAATAAAGATCTTGCTAACAGCGTACGCGCAATAAAAGAGACACCCGGCAGTGAGATACTATTGTTTGGGAGTCCATCCGCAACCCATGCGCTGATGCAACTGGGGCTGATTGATGGTTACTGGATTTTTGTGAACCCCATTATCCTGGGAGAGGGCATTCCGCTTTTTGCAGATGTAAAAAACCAGGTAAAGCTGCAGCTGCAGCACACCCATTCCTTTGCAAGCGGTGTAACAGAACTCAATTATATGGTGGCGGGTTAAACAGCAATACCAAAACAACTTTAGTATGGACAAGCAGGCAGTAAACCCCTGGAAATGGCAGGATAAATTTAGTTTCTCACAGGCAGTGACGGTAAGCAATGCAACTCAAACCCTTGTTTGTGCCGGGCAGGCCGCTATCGATGAAAATGGCCAGCCAATGCATGCCGGTGATATGGCGGCGCAGCTAACACTTTCCCTCAACAATATTGATACGGTGTTGACGAACGCAGGCTACAGTTGGACAGATGTTATACGTTTAACCGTATATACCACAGATTTCGATCAACTCTTTCAGCATTATGGTCTGCTGGCGGCAAAGCTGGAAAACACGATGCCTAAACCCGTTATCAATCTGTTGGGCGTAAACAGGCTGGTCTTTCCGGAATTGCTGGTAGAGATAGAAGCAACCGCCATGAAATAAATAAGGACGATTGGGATGTACCCGGTGCAACTATCGTCCAATAATGCACCAGCATTTAATCATGCAACCATGAATAATATTTTTTTAATAAGCCTCCTCTCGATTTCGTTTCTTGCTTGTACAAACAATGCAGGAAACACTTTGAGTCGGCAGGAGCAAATTAAGCAGGAAATCGACCAGGTAAAAGCGGATTACTTCAAACAAACAGATAGCCTGGAGGCGATGAAAATGCAGGATACCAGTGCCGCCCACCAGTCCGCCATTGCCGCGGCCTTAATAGAGCGTGAGAAAGCGAAGAATGAAAAGCTGATACCGCTTCAGAAGGCGTATGATTCATTGGCGGGAGCGACGAAAAAATAGTATTTATTCAACTAGCACTATTATTTCTAGCGAAGGCGTGAAAATTTAACCTTTTGAGAAAATATGTACTCATTTTAAGGTGGAACGATTACTAAACGGCTTAATTGCAATAATGCCATAGGTGTACAATCAGGAACATTATTCAGCTGATAAATAATTAAAAAGAAATTGGGTATCAAAC
>DATJGC010000345.1:0-6496 GCA_035495345.1 Chitinophagaceae bacterium
TCTTTTATTTCCATTTTTATATATGTCCGCTACTGCGCAACTGGCGTAATTGATTGCTGTCTGCCGGATCACTTTCATTGCGAGGGTTTTCTAAAGACCGTTGCTGTGCAAGATTAGCCAGTGCATTTTGCGCTGGCTTCATAAGAGATCATAGTCATGAACATTCCCGCGAGGATAAAGGCTGGTTTTTTCATAGTGGGTGGGTGGAATTATTTCCCGCAAAACTCATCATCTGTATTAGAAACCGCTGTGGCAAAGCGCCGGAAATGGGTTGGCCAAAAACGGAAAAAAGGCTGGCTGTTTTTCTATTGCATCAACGTAGCAAGACCCGGACAATGAATACTAACGCATGATGCAGCACCCAAACACAGCTTGTAAAATTGCTTTTAAAAATAACTATCCCGGCAAACGCCGGATTTGTCGCCGGCAGCAATGCAAACAATGAAGAGGCAAAACAGCTTTTGCATCCAACGATGATCTGTCCACAGGGCAAGTGAATTGCATAGTCTTAATTTTTCCATTAAAAGTTTTCCCTTGCGCAGTTACGAAGCTGTATTGTCCGCATTTTGTTCTATGGAGACGATATAATATATTGAGGCCGAATTAGCGCCCTAAAAACCCCTGGAACCGCATGACAAAATACCTGCTGGCAATAACAACTGCCGCCCTGTTGTATATAAGCGCAAATGCGCAAGAAAAAAATCCACTCATTAACTCAGGAGAAATCATCAGCGAAGGCATCAAATTGCACGATGCCGGCAAGTACAAAGAGGCTATTGAACTATACCAGAAAATAAACAGGAACGATAGCAATTTTGTATACGCATTGTATGAAAAATCACTCAGCTATTCTGCAGACAGCCAGTACAATGCTGCCCTGGAGGCTTGCAAGTTAGGCCTGGCTGAGGACAGCATGCATGAACGTTGGCCAGACTTCTTCACCCAGTATGGCAGCCTTCTCGATAATCTGGGCAAACCGGAAGAGTCTCTGCACGTGTTTGATTCGGCCATTGCGCTTTATCCAAACCATTCTTTACTCTACCTGAACAAAGGCACTACATTACTGGGAATGAAACGATATGAAGAAGCAGAGAAACTGTTTCAATATGTCTTGGTACAAGACCCTTTTACGGCTAGTTGTCATTATAAACTGGGCGTTGCTTTGCTGCAATTGGGTAAGATAGTGCCTGCCACTTACGCATTCATGAACTACCTGCTCATCTTTCCCAGCGGCAGGTACAGCAACAACTGCATCTCATACCTTAGTGAAATTGCCAATAACACGGACCTTATCACTGGCTTTATTGAAGCGCGCACCGCCGAACCAGACGAGGAATACCAACTGGTTGAAAAAATTATACTATCAAAAATAGCGTTGGACAAAAATTACAAACCCCTGCTACAATTAGACGATCGCATTTCGAGGCAATTACAGGTGTTGCTTGAAAAAACGCCTTATTCTTCCCAGAGCCCGGATTTTTGCATGCAATATTATGTGCCTTTGTATAAGAAATGGTTCAATGCGGGAAAATTTGAAGTACTGATTAACCATATTTTTTCGGCCGTTGACCTGCCGGTGATACAGAACTACAATAAAAAGAACAAAAAAGAAATTGAAGCTTTCACTAACGAGGCGGTGGCGTATTTTCAGCAAATACAGACTACGCGCCAACTCAATTACCAGTTACGTGATACCGCCGAAAAGAAATATTATTATGAAAACGGGGTTGTACTGGGTAAAGGCAAGATTGGAACAGGACCAACCAACTTCATCGGAGACTGGCGTTTTTTCTACCCCGGTGGAAATCTTAAATCAACGGGCCGATACAATGAAAAAGGTGGAAAAGAAGGCAAGTGGCTATACTACTATCCAAACGGCAGGCTGAAGGTAACCCAAACATTTGCAAACGACGAGCTGGAAGGACCCGAGGTTTATTACTTTGCCAATGGCGTTGTATCGTCTATGGCCAATTATAAAAACGGCAAGACAGAAGGAGAAGCAAAGTTTTATTACTATTGCGGCTCGCCCAAAGTATCGGCCCAGTACGTACATGACAATCTCAACGGTACCCGCCTCTCCTATTTTAGCAATGGCATGCTAAGTACCTCTGAAACCTACAGCAATGACAAGCTCGACGGCCCCTTTAGTACCTTCCATAAGAACGGACTACGCGCCAGCACCGGTACCTATGCTGCCGGATCGCTGGAAGGGCCCTACCAGGAATGGTTCGACAATGGCCAGTTGAGCGCAGAGGGCCAATACACAAAAAATATAGAAACAGGTAATTGGAAAAGATATTACAGCAACGGCCAGCTTAAAAGCACACAGGTGTACGCTACCGGCCGGGATGAAAGCGACTATACAGAATACCATGAAAATGGCAAACTTTTCTTTGCATGCAAATACAAGAAGAAAACCATCAGCGGCGCTGTAACCTATTTTGATGACGATGCAAAGCCATTTGCAATGTATGAATTTGACAAAAGCAAGCCACTGACCGCAAGATACCTCAACAAAAGCGGCAAGGAGATTAGTTTTGCACAGGTGAAGGACAAAAAAATGGACCTGACTACCTATCGTGCCAATGGCATCAAAAAAAGCCATATAACTTACAACAGCGATGGCAACAGTGAAGGCCTTGAAACAATTTACTTTAGCAATGGAGCAGTATACCAGACCAATGAATACAGTAACGGCCAGCTTAATGGCAGCAGTACCACTTTCTACCTTAACGGCAAACCCAGCAACATAACTCATTACAGCAACGGCAGCAAAGATGGCTATAGTACCTCCTATTACAGCAACGGTCAGGTGCAATCAGAAGGCTGGTACCAAAACAACATGGCTGAAGGAAACTGGTTGAGCTATGATGAGCTGGGCAAGCCCCTGGCCATTGACTACTTCTACAATGATAATCAGCATGGGCACAAGCTGGAATTTTACAAAAATGGCCAGGTGGAATATGATACCAGGTACCACATGGGATTTATTGAAAGCATGACCCAATACGACAGCAGCGGACATGTAATAAACGTAGTGAAGATGCAGCAATCAAGCGGTCTTTTTACCGGTTTGCAATTGAATGGCAAGCTCAAATTCAAGGGCAATTATGAGAAAGGCGACTTTCACGGCCCTTATTCATTTTGGTATTTCGATGGCAGTCCGCACACAGTGCAGTATTACAATAAAGGAGCAGAAGACAGCAGCTACACATCATACTTTTACGGTGGCCAGTTATATATGGAAGGGAAATATAAGCTGGGCAAAAAAACCGGTGTTTGGAAGACCTACCGCAAAGACGGCAGCATAGTGGGTGTTGAAAACTATACGAATGGAGAATTGACAGGTCATAGCATCTCCTACTTTGAAAATGGCAAGATAGAGCTTGATGTCAGCTATCATGAAGGAGAGCGCAACGGGGAAACAAAAAAGTATGCGCCCGGGGGAGAGCTTGCGTTTTCAATTATGTACAAGGACGATCTGCCGATAAGCTATAGCTATAACGGCAAGGATGGCAAAATGCTGCCTCCCATTGAACTTGTGGGTGGTTCTGGCAAAGTGAAATCCTTTTATGCCAATGGCCAGCTAGCAGCAGATTACGAATACATAGAAGGCAAAGTGCAAGGAAAGTATCAGTTGTTTTTTCCTAACGGAAAAACCTGGACGGAGCGGGCAGATGATAATGGAGAAACAAACGGGCCATTAGCACAATATTATGAGAATGGACAATTAAAAGCAATCTACCAATACCTGAACGATAATCTGCACGGCCCTTATAAGGAATATAACCAGCATGGAGTTCTCACGGAAGAAGGCAATTTCTACAATGGCAATTATCATGGCAACGTGAAGCTGTATGACGCAGGGGGCAAGTTGACGGAAACAGATGTGTATTATTACGGAAACCTACTGACAATTAAAAAATGAATCAATTGCCTCTTTACAAAAAATTCCCTTTTTTCCTTTTATTGTTCAGCTGCGGTGTTGCCAGCAGCCAGCGTATGGAAGAAGTAAAGAGCATCTTCCCCGGTGAAGATGCCGTGGTACTCAGGCATTCCGTAGCCTACGAGCTGTCAGTAAAAAATGGGCAGCCCAATGCAGAAAGCAGGGAAAGAGACGAAATCATGTACCTCTCCAGTAACGCAGCCACGTACATGACCAAATACAGCTTTTACCAAAGCGGGTTTCATGAGCTACAAGGCTACCAGGCCTTCACAAAAACTGCAGATGGAAAAAAGATAAAAGTAACCGATTTCAAAACAGACAACAGCACCAGTGGCGGCATCTTCTATGACGATGTAAAAGAAACAACATTCGATTTTCCTGCCCTAAACCCCGGTGCGGTTGGCAACCTGGAAGTAAATCAACTGCATAAAGACCCGCGTCTTTTGTCTCCTTTTTACTTCACCCGCGGCGTGCCTGTAATGCAGGCAGAACTAACAATAACCTGTCCTAAAGAAATGCTGGTAAAATATGTTTTAAAAGGAAACGACCAGGATAAGATACACGTCAACATTGAACAGCGCCGCAGTGAAACCGTTTACACTTTCAAAGCAAATAACCTGCCGGGGGAGAGACCTTACGCAGATGCGCCTTCCAGGGCCTATTATGCACCGCACGTTGTCTTCTATATCGAAAAATACAAAAATGATAAGGGCGAACTAATACCCTACCTGTCTTCACCCAACGACTTATACAGGATGAATTATAGTTTCCTGAAAGGAATCAATACAACATTGAGTCCTGAACTGAAACAGGTAGTGGATTCAATCGTCTCCGGTCTTTCATCTACTGAAGAAAAGGCAAGGAGAATCTATCGATGGGTACAAAGCAATATAAAGTACGTAGCATTTGAAGACGGTATGGGTGGCTTTATACCCCGAGATGCAAGCCTGGTATGCACACGCCGCTTTGGTGATTGTAAAGACATGAGCAGCATCTTAACAGTGATGTTAAAGGCTGCCGGTGTACCCGCCTTCTATACCTGGATAGGCACAAGACATCTCCCATACAGTTACGAAGAAACGCCATTGCCTATTGTAGACAATCATATGATAACCACTATCCTGTTGCAGGATAAATATCTTTTCCTTGACGGAACAGACGGCAATTGCGTGTTTGGAATGCCTTCTGCAATGATACAGGGGAAGGAAGCGTTGGTAGCCATCAACGATACAAGCTATAAAATTTTAACGGTACCGGTTCCTCCGAAAGAAACCAGCACCCTGGTAGATTCTACCTTGCTAACCTTAACACCCAACGGCCTAAAAGGCAAAATCCATCTCTCACTTACCGGGTACTACGCAATGGATTTGCACAGCATCATTACAAATTCCAATGCCAACGACCAGGAAAAATATTTTAAATCACGGCTGACCCGGGGTTCCAATAAATTCAGGCTGGATAGTTTCTCGGTTGCCAGAATTACAGACTTTAACAAGGTGGAGTTGTTTGCCAACTTTGACCTGCAGGGCTATGCCAGAAAAATTGCAGATGACTGGTATCTGAACATGAATTTGTTTAAACTGTACGAGCACGAGGAAATAGATTACCCCAAAAGAAAAATGCCCATAGAATTTCCTTTCCTGTACCAAAAGAAACATGTTGTGGCACTCGCTATACCGGAGGGCTACACTATTAGTGCACTCCCGGCCAGCAAACACTACAGCAACGATGTGTGGGGTTTTACCATTGACTATACAGTGAAGAATAACCAGCTCATCTTAACCCAGCAATTCGACAACGATCATCTTTTATTATCTCCAGATAAATTCCAGGACTGGAACAAAGTGCTTGAAAATCTTTTTCCCTGTTACAAAGAAATTGTTAGCCTCACCAAAAAAAACCTGTGACATGATTGCTAAAATGGCCCTTGGCTTAACCCTGTTGATTGGAACCCTGGCGCAGGGGCAAAACGCACCGAAAATTGAGGAGGAATCCTGGAGCGATAAACCGGTATTACAACAAATTGATAAAGCATACGCAACAACATCGGCCATTATTTTGCTGGATACCCGAAAAATAGAATTTGTGGACGATGCCAAAGGAAATGTACTATGCTATAAAACCCTTCACAAACTGTTACATATCAATGACGACCAGGGAATAGAGGCATTTAACAAGGTATACTTACCCGTGGCAGACAATGCAGACATTGTAGCTATTAAGGCAAGAACGATACTACCAGACGGAAAAGTTATTGAGCTTGATAAAAGCAATATTAAAGATCTTAAGGAGGGCGAACGTTTGTATAAAATCTTTGCGGTAGACGGACTTCAAAAAGGCTGCGAAGTGGAATACTATTATACCTATAATGCCAACGTAAATTATTTTGGCAACGAAGTAATGCAAACTGTTTTGCCTGTTGTAAAAAGCAGCTTTACTATTATTTCACCCGTGCGCCTCAGTTTTGAGATGAAAGTGTATAACAACAGCGCACGTGCTACGGACACTATCCTGGCCGATAAACGCTGGGTGCAAACCAATTTACCGGTG
>DATJGC010000346.1:0-4382 GCA_035495345.1 Chitinophagaceae bacterium
GCCTTTTGCAGCAATTCTTTTAACGCAGGATTTACCTCTTGTATCGTAACGCCAAAGATACCAAAAGGCTTACCGGTTTGCTTTACCCAACTTCTTACATTGTCTGCCCCCACCACTGACGGGCCAGACCCATGAATGAAAATATCCGCTTCGCTGAAAGCTTGTTTAATCTCTTCAGTTTGTGGCACCAGGTCTTTATCATAGCTGCCATGTACAATACGCAGTGCAGGATAGTTTTTCATCAGCAACCTGTCTACTTTTTCGCTCTCACTTTTCTTCCATAAAATGAGCTTTGCCTTTGGCAGGCGCTTGCGCAAAAGGCCAATGAGACCGGGTGTATGGGTGATATCACCAATATTCACATCCTGCCATCCTGAAACAATCATGATGGTGGGCGACTGCTTACCGGTTGCCAGCGTTAGCAGTGGCGCCAATAAAGCACCGGCTGAAAGGGCAGCTGACTGTTGCAAAAATGTACGGCGTTTCATATAACTTGATTTTAAAACGGGTGATTAAATAGCCCTGCTTTCGCAAACGGGGCTCAATAAATGTTTGTTTCAGTACTGTTCTAATAACCGGGATTCTGTTCCAGCTTGGCGCTGAAGTTGGCGTCAATGGCCGTCTGCGGAATGGGAAAAAACAGGTGCTTGTCTGCAATACTGCTGCGTGTATCTGCGCGCAGGTTGTAACGCCGCACCCTTTCTACCAGGTTGCCCATACGGCAAAGTGTTCGCCGGCGTGGTTCCTCCACCGTTAGTTCGCGGGCCCGCTCGTCCAAAATATAATCGAGCGTTACGTCGGCCGCTGTGATAGGCTTTGCGGATGCACGGTTTCTCACTGCATTGATATCTTCAGCAGCCTTGGCCAAATCTCCTTTTCGGAAATAGGCTTCTGCACGCAACAGGTAGGTTTCTGCAAGGCGGTATACCATCAGATCCTGGAATGTTCTGCCAGTGGTATTGTCGCCGCTTTTAGGCAAATTGCCTTCAATCTTTCGTATGGATGGAAAGAGGTAAAACATGGTATCATCCAACGCAGTTCTCGGCTCTACCGTGCGACCATAGTAACCAGAAGCCGGGTTATTGTATACAAAGCTGCGGCGAATATTATAGGGAGAATTGCGGATATCGTTCAACCAGTTGTCTTTCCAAATGTCGTAAAAGAAATAATTGTTGGGGCGAAGCCAGCCAACGGAACGCCCCATTGAATCAGATAAGATAAAACCGGGTTTGCCATCTGGTGAACGTAAGTTGATGTAGAACGGGCCCCAGCCACGCAAGTTGTTATTGCCGCCTGTGCCGCCCTGTCCGCCCGGTGTTTGATCTTCTATTTGCAACACGTAAATACTTTCATTATTGCCCGAGCTTCGGTTTTGATTGCCATTGCGAAAAAGATCAGAGAACACATCTCCGGGCTTTGCCTTCTCACTTCCAAAGCGTGTTGTCATCAAACTATAAAGACCAGCATTGATGACGTTAGAAGCAGCGGCAATGGCTTTGTCGTAATCACCCAGGCTGATATATACTTCAGAGAGAAGATGATCCGCGGCGGCTTTCACAATACGGCCTTCCTGCGTTTTAGGAACGGTCTTGGGCAACCATTGCGAAGCAAATTCCAAATCCTTTGCCGCAAACTGGTACACTTCTTTGCGACTGGCGCGGACAAAATCAGTCTTTGGTGCAGCGTATACAGAGTCTACAATGGGTACGCCGCCATACAGATTGGCTAAAAGATTAAAAGTGTAGGCCCTGAAAAATCTTGCTTCGGCAATCACGGCATTGCGACTGGCTTCAGATTTCCAGTAGCCGGCGGCGGCTGGCTTATTGGCATACGCAATGATTGTATTGGCTCTTAACAGCATGGTACGATAGGCCCAGCTCCAATAAAAATTAACCACTACCTGCGACGGCGTGAGATAGGTTTCATAATTGCGGAAAGGCGCAATGGTAGGGCTTCCGGTGGTGGCAATATCAGTGCCCATCTGCATGTTGAAATTATGGTTGATACCATCTGTGTTGGTGAACTCATCTCGGGCACCCTGGTGGAGGGCGGTAATATAACTGTCGAAACCAATTGAGTCTTTCAGTACGCTTTCATTGTTCAAATCTGAGAGCGGCACTTCAACCAGCGATTTGCTGCAACCCGCCATGGTTACAAAAGTGGTCACCAACAGAAGTATTATAAGGTTTTTACGTGGCAGTAGCATGTGCAGAAATTTAGAATTAGCAATCGTTTAAAACCCAATGTTTAAACCAACAATAACGGTGCGTGGCGTTGGAAAATATTCAGCCTGTGAATTGTAACCACTTTCAGGGTCGGGCCCAATCCAATCAGTAATGGTATAAAGGTTTCGGCCGCTTGCATACACACGCAGGCTTTTAAGGCGCGCTTTGTCTGTCCATTTCTTTGGCACTTCATACGCCAGTGACAGATCTTGCAGTCGGACAAAATTGCGGCTCAGGTAATAGCCATGCACATAGGGGTTAGTGTATACCAGGGAAGGACGCGTGTTTGATTTATTGCCTGCCGTCCACCAGTCGGCATCCAGCATATTTACCGCACGGCCCGGGTAGTTGTTTCCCAGCACGCTGCCGGTAAAGTCAAGCTGGTTGAAACTTTTTATCCAGCCTTCCATAGCATTGACAAAAAATGAAAGTGTAATATTTCCGTACTTAAAATTATTGGTGATACCCCAACGGTATTTTGGTTCCAGCTGGCCGATAATGGTACGGTCTGCAGCATCAATTTTTTTATCGTTGTTAAGATCTTTTAAACGGATAAAGCCTGCCTTGTAACCGTTGGGCAGCACATCTCCTTCCTGGTATACGCCGTCCTGCACATAATCAAAGGCAACAAAAACGGGTTTGCCAATAAACCACCGGTTAGATAAATCATCGTCTTCAATGCCGTCTCCATTCAGATCAGCATTGTACAGGTGCACTATTTTATTCTGGTTGGAAGAAAAAACAAAGTTGCTGGTCCACTCAAATTTTTTAGACCGAAGGTTAACCGTATTCAGCGATACCTCGATGCCTTTGTTGGAAGTGGCGCCCAGGTTGGTAAGAATGCTCGTAAAGCCGGTCATGATGGGCAACGAGCGTCGGACTATCAGGTCCTTTGTATCCATGCGATACGCTTCTACCGTACCGGAGATACGATTATTAAACAACTCAAAGTCCAGCGCAAGATTGGTAGTAGTGGTAGTTTCCCATTTCAGGTTTGGGTTGGCAATGGTGTTGGGAAATGCGCCGGTTACGGTGGAGCCGCCGTCGCCAAAAACATATTGCGTGGTACCGGAAAGGCTGAGTGACTGATAAGGTGCAATGGCCTGGTTACCTACCGATCCGTAAGAAGCCCGCAACTTAAGTGAATTGATAAAGGCCAGGGGCTTCAAAAACTTTTCATCAGACATTATCCATGCCACTGCCGCAGAAGGAAAGTTTGCGTACTTATTATTGGCGGCAAAAACAGAACTGCCATCACGCCGCACAGTAAAAGTGAACAGGTATTTATTCAGGAACTGGTAATTAAGCCTGGCCATGGCAGACACACCATCCGTTTGTGCAGCATCTGAAAGCACTGTTTGCACATCGCCCAGGCCAAGCCCGTTCCAGCCAAGCGTGGCGTTTGAAAGTGGCGCTGCATTGGCAGTGGTACTTTCTGACTGGGTATGGTTTAGCCCGTACAACAGCGTTAGATCAAATGCATGATTGGTACTGATGCGTTTTTTATAGGTAAGAATATTTTCCAGTACCCAGTCAAAATTTTCCTGGTTGTATTTGCTGGCACTGGTGGTGTTGGCATTTACATATTTGTCTTGCCGAACAAAATTATAGTTGTGGCGCCACCTGTAATTGGGTGCATAATTTAAACGATAGCTCAGTCCATTCACCTGCGGAAGATTGATCACCGCATAAATATTTGTAAAAAGATTGTTCCAGATCTCTTCGTTCTTTGTGAGCAGCGCCATACGCATGGGATTCCCCACCAGCTGTTCTTCCGGAACGGGATAACGCGTAGGTTCACCATCATCGTAATAAAGTTTGCCGTATGGGCTGGTCTGAAATGCGCCCAGGATATCCGCTTCTTTGCCGGAGAGATTACGCTGTATGAAATTGGCGTTAAGCCCCAGTGTAAGCCAGGTAGCAATTTTGTTTTCCAGGTTTGCCCTTACAGAATAACGTGTCTGGTTATCGTTATAAATAAGCCCTTTGTCACTGGTGACGGAGCCCGATAAAAAGTAGTTGGTGGCGTTGGTTCTACCAGAAACGCTAAGGTCTGCAGCGCTCAGGCGACTGTTCTGTGAAATGGCTTTCCAACCGTCAATTGTTTTTCCGGCCCGGTAGTTTTCTGCTTCAGAAGGTTGCAGGTATTTTTCAATC
>DATJGC010000347.1:0-2877 GCA_035495345.1 Chitinophagaceae bacterium
AAAGCGGTTACCACAGACCAGTTTAATCATGCCCCCGCACAATTATTAATGCATACGGGCTCCCCAAGGCTGGGCCGCCCCAGTATGGGTAGCTGGGTTACTTACGGACTGGGTACTGAGAACCAGAACCTGCCCGGCTACGTGGTACTTACCTCTGGTGGTAAAAATCCTGATGCGGGCAAGAGCGTATGGGGCAGTGGTTTTTTGCCAAGCGTGTACCAGGGCGTGCAATGCCGCAGCGAAGGAGACCCGGTCTTGTTTATCAATGACCCCGCGGGCATGGACAGGGATTTGCGCAAAGCATCTATTGACGCCATCAATGCTGTTAATGAACAGCAATATGAAGATTATAAAGACCCGGAGATTTTATCGCGCATTGCCCAGTACGAGATGGCGTACAAAATGCAAATTTCTGTACCGGAAGTAATGAACATCAGTGATGAACCTGCCTACATTCATGAGATGTATGGATCCAAACCTGGCAGCGGCAGCTTTGCCAATAATATTTTACTGGCCCGCAAGCTGGTAGAAAAAGGTGTTCGCTTTGTACAGTTATTTGACTGGGGATGGGATAGTCATGGGACCAGTGCCGGCGATGCCGTTGATATTGGACTGGTAAATAAATGCCGGCAGGTAGACAAAGCCATTACGGCGCTGCTGCTGGATCTTAAGCAGCGCGGCATGCTGGAAGAAACGCTGGTGGTTTGGGGAGGAGAATTTGGAAGAACACCCATGCAGGAAAACCGTGGTGGTAAAACCATGCCGTTTAAAGGAAGAGATCACCATACAGAAGCCTTTACCATGTGGATGGCCGGCGCCGGTATAAAGAAGGGTTATTCTTACGGCGAAACAGATGAGATTGGGTACGGTGCTGTTAGTGGTAAAACAACACCCTTTGACATACAGGCTACCATCTTGCGGCAACTGGGTTTTGACCATGAACAATTTACTTACCAGTACCAGGGACGTCCGTTCAGGTTAACAGACGTGGCGGGTACAGTAATAGAAGATATTCTTACCTGAGAAAGTTGTTGCCATCATCACCCGTAAAGTATATTTCACTTGCGCTTATCATAACACAAGAATAGTAGTATGCCCATTAACCGAAGAAAATTTTTAGGACTTGGCACTGCTGCCGGAACAGCCATGCTTTTATCATCACTGGATGAACTCAACGCTGCCAGTAGGCCCACCCTGCCAAAGGCTGCCGGCTTTGAATTGTTTTTACTGAACACCAATTGGGGTTTTACCGGTTCTGTAGATGCGTTTTGTGAAAAGACAAAGAAGGAAGGTTATGATGGTATAGAAATGTGGTGGCCGCTTACAAAGCAGGGCCAGGATGAACTTTTTGCTGCCCTGAAAAAACACCAGTTGCAGGTGGGTTTTCTATGCGGGGCAGCACAGCCAAATGCAGCGGAGCATTTATCGGCCTTTAAAAAAATGATTGATGCGGCTGCGGGTAATACCGTGCAGCGGCCCTTGTACATCAACTGCCACTCTGGTCGTGATTTCTTCAGTTATGAAGAGAACAAATTGTTCATAGATCATACCACTGCTCTAACACAGCAAACCGGGGTAACCATCTGCCATGAAACGCACCGCTCAAGGATGATGTTTGCCGCGCATATTGCGAGAAATTTTGCCGCTAAAAACCCTTCGCTTCGTTTCACGCTGGATATCTCTCATTGGTGCAATGTGCACGAAAGCCTCTTGCAGGATCAGCAGGAAACCGTTGATTTTATATTGCCAAGAGTGGAGCATATCCATGCCCGTATTGGCCACCCGGAAGGGCCGCAGGTAAATGACCCGCGTGCACCGGAATGGGAAAAAACGGTGCTGCAGCATTTTGCGTGGTGGGATAAGGTGATGGAACGAAAAAAGAAAAACGGGGAACGAATGACTATCTTAACGGAGTTTGGTCCGCCAGACTATATGCCTACACTGCCGTACACACGGCAGCCCCTGGCAGACCAGTGGGCCATTAACGTACACATGATGAAGCTGCTGCGTGAACGGTACAAGCTGTGATCTGCATGTAGGCATATAGGTTATACGGCGCGCAACCGTCATCAATAAAATAAAACCCGGTTTAC
The DNA here is from genome assembly GCA_035495345.1 of Chitinophagaceae bacterium. GTDB lineage: Bacteria > Bacteroidota > Bacteroidia > Chitinophagales > Chitinophagaceae > JACMLD01. The sequence goes on from DATJGC010000347.1 coordinate 2,094, forward strand.
CGGATCATTCATAAAAAATCAACAGCCCGGTCTTGCAGCAATCATTGTTGTTAAAAGGCCGCCTGCATAGTTTATAGCTGATCATGACCGAACTCATTGGCCATTTGCATCCTTTACTGGTACACCTTCCTATTGGCGTTTTGCTGCTGGGCTGCTTTTTTCAGTTGTTGGTATTGCGGCCAGCCTATGCTTACCTGCAACCAGCTATTGGTATTACCCTGTTCTGGGGTATGTTAACCGCGGTGGCCGCCTGCATTACCGGCTATCTCCTGTCTGGCAGTGGTGATTATGACGAGCAGCTGGTAGGCCGTCACCAATGGTTTGGTATTGCCGTAGCGGCAACGGCGGCCATTTATTACGGCTGTTACCGGTTTAACCTCATCAGAAAATACACATGGGCATTGCCGTTAGTACTTATATTGCTGGTAAGTATTACCGGGCATTTGGGCGGTACCCTTACCCATGGCAGTGATTACCTTAGCGGATCATTTACCAATATTGGCGTGGGCGATGCACCGCTGCCAGAGCGGCCCGTGCCCGATGTACAGGAAGCGGTAGCCTATACAGACCTGGTGCAACCACTACTACAGCGCAAATGTTACAGTTGTCATGGCCCTAATAAGCAAAAGGGCAAATTGCGGATGGACCAGGTTGCCTTATTAATGAAGGGTGGAAAAGATGGCGTGGTGCTGCAACCCGGTAATGCAGAAAAAAGCGAACTGATGCAGCGGCTGTTGCTGGATAAAGCTGATGAAAAGCATATGCCGCCAAAAGAAAAGCCGCA
>DATJGC010000348.1:0-2345 GCA_035495345.1 Chitinophagaceae bacterium
CTGATGGATGGCTGTATAAATTGCAGCAAAATAAACATTGCCACAATGATACCCGCCACGCGTACCCATTTCTTAGCCAGTAATGCTTTCATCAACGTTCCGGTTTTTGCAGATCATGTAGGAGACCAATTTCTTCTTTGCATGATCCTTACTTATGTTTAATAGGGCAATGCCGTGACCACTGCAGGTTCCAGTATTTTCAATCGCTCCTGCATATTTAGCACCTGGTAAGATTGCTTTATATCCTCTGCATTCTGCGTGAGATGTTTCCAGCCTTCAAAATGTAGCGGAATAATTGTAGCTGTTGGAAAAGCCATGGCAGTGTCTATGGCATCATTGGTTCTCATGGTTACCACAAACGGTCCGCGGGGTTGTGCGGCGCCGGCAAAGATAAAAACATAAGAAGGAGTATATCTCTGCGCCACTTCTGTAACGCCTTCATAGAAAACCGTATCGCCCGTAATATAGAATTGCAAGGAAGGTTCTTTCTTGAGTGTTATCATAAAACCTGTTACCTGGCCCTGCAGCCTTTCAGACCCGGCAGGTCCGTGTCTTGCGGGCGTTGAAGTTATTTCCAATACGGAACCGCCGGGTGTAGGAATGCTGATGGTTTCCCATGTTTTCATACCAATGGTAGAACCTTTAAGTCTTTCTGCTGCAGGAATAGTAGAGTAAGTGGTGGCTATCTTCTGTATAAAAACCCTGCCCGCCTTGTCCAGGTTATCATAATGCTGGTCGTGGCTCAGCAACACAAAGTCGATATGACCAAGATCGATGGCAGCAGGTCCTTTTATTTTTGTGTGAATAAGATCACCTGAATGATAGGTTTCACCCGCAGGGTCCAGCGTGGGGTCTGTCATAAACCGGAGCCCGTCAATTTCGAAAATGGCGGTGGGCCCGCCGATATAAATAACGTTGAAAGAATTTTCCATGAAATTATTTTATAAAGATGCAATTAAGAAGATGCAAAAAAGTCCCCGGCTTAAAAAAGCGCGGGGCACTTATCGCCTCATTGTCTGTATTATGCTGAAGCCGTTTTCAGGCTGTCTTTTTTACGGGCAGCCAGTTTTCTATCCAGGAAGTTGCGGATGGTGGCAGTAATTTCATCGCCAAAACTTTCCAGTGCAAAATGGCCGGTAGGATAAAGATGAAACTCCAGGTTTTTTACATCTTTCTTGAAAGCCTCCGCGCCCACGCCGGGAAAAATAAAATCATCCTTACCGTATACAATCAGCATTTCAGGGTCATTCGTGCGCAGGTATTGCTGCCATTTCGGGTATTGTTGCACGTTATTACGGTAATCATAAAACATGTCTATTTGTATATCGTCGTTTTCAGGACGCAAGAGGTGACGCAGGTCAATTTCCCAGTTGTCTGGACTGATAACGCTGGGGTCAGGCACACTGTGCGTGTATTGCCATTTCAATCCGTCAGGACTGTGGAATGCCTGGCATTTTTTTATTGCATCGGCATCATTTCGGTTTTTCCACAATGCTTTGATAGGATCCCAGAATGACTCCAGGCCTTCTTCATAGCAACAGCCATTTTGTACAATGATTGTTTCCACGCGGTTGGGATATTTGGAAGCAAGCGTCCAGCCAATGGGTGCGCCATAATCCATTAAATAGAGACTGTATTTTTTTATTTGAAGATGGTCCAGCAAGCCTTCTACAATGAGCGCCATATTTTCAAAAGTATACGCGAAGGCAGACCGGGGTGGTTGCTCACTTCTTCCATACCCGGGATAGTCTGGCGCAATTAGATGGTAACTGTCTGAAAGCGCCGCTATCAGGTTGCGGTACATATGAGAGGATGTGGGATAGCCGTGCAGCAGTAATAGGGTAGGGGCGTCTGCAGGACCGGCTTCACGGTAAAAGATTTCTACCCCGTTGATTTTTGCAAAGTGGTAATGCGTGTTGTTGTTCATTTTGTTTGCTTTAGTAGTTGTGAAAGAATTGCCTGTAATTAGTGGGTTAGTTCCTGCAATCGCACATGTTGCAATACTGGTTTGCATTGGCAGCAAGCAACGCATGCCTTAGCAGCGATTGCTTTACCGCTATATCATTTACTCAACTTGTGTACTTGGCCAGCCATCTGGCTTTTATTTCCGCTCTTGCATTGATAAATTCAACGTCGGTGCCTTCTGCAATGGCATCTAAAGGATAACGCAGGGGCCTTCTGCCTGCAGGCATTGCTATCAGCGCAGAAACACCATCAGCAATGACCTGCGGATCCATATTAAAGGCGGCCATCTTGCCGAAGAGTCCTGCACCCAGGTTTTTAAACAGCTCACTGGCAACCGGCTCATACGCTTCTGTTACTGTGGGTTTGTCTGAATGAATGCC
>DATJGC010000349.1:0-15412 GCA_035495345.1 Chitinophagaceae bacterium
ATAACGTCTACAGCAATCTTGATATCTGAATAGCCGGTGATGATAATAACAACGGCATGCGGGTTTATATCTTTGATTTCCTTTAGTACTTCACGTCCTTCTTTGTCGCCCAACCTGAAATCACACAGTACTACGTCAAAATGTTGTTCCTTAAATTTGGCGATGCCCTTATTACCGCTATAAGCTGCATCTGTTTCAAAACCTTTTCTTTGTAAAAACCTGCCCAGCAGCGTGCACATATCCATATCGTCATCAATCAGAAGAATGCGCTTCATATTTCTTTATTTAAAATTGAAATTACTTAAAATTTTGTTTGTTTTACGGCGCCTGAAGGTAGCTCTTCTTCCTTTGTTTTAATCCATACCGCGTAATCATTCGGTAGAATTTCGCCGCCATACAGCTTGGCATACAGCTTTGTGAACTCAGCGCCAAAATAGAGGATTACCGCGCTGTAGTACACCCATAACATTACTATGATAATTGATCCCGCGGCTCCATACAGGCTGCCCAGGTTGCTATGTCCGAGGTAAAAGCCAATGCAAAATTTCCCAATCATGAATAGTATTGCAGTAGTTACAGCCCCCACCATTACATCCTTCCACTTGATCCTGGCATCTGGTAGAACTTTAAAAATAATGCCAAAAAGAAGGGCGAGGAGGATAAAAAGCAGGCAATTGTTGAGAATAGTAACCACATATATGCCATTGTTGGGCAAAAATTTCATGAGTTGGTTGCTTAAAGCCTCCACCAAAGTATTTAATAGTAATGAAACCATCAGCAAAAAGCCCAGGCTGATAATCAGCGAAAACGATATTAAACGGTTGAGCACCATTTTGAGCAAACCCCGCTTGGGCTTACTTTTCAGCCCCCAGATATGATTGATAGAATCCTGTATCTCGCTAAAAATACCAGTCGCACCCACAATCAGCACAATAAAACTCACCACGGTGGCAAAAAGGCTGTTCTTGGAAAGATGAATATTGGTAATCATCTGCTGAATTTGCAGAGCTGCTTCATCCCCCAACAACCCGTTTATCTGCGGGTACAATTCTCCCTGTATAGCATCCCTGCCCAGAAAAAAACTGCCAAAAGAAATGATAATGGCCAAAAAAGGAGCAATAGAAAATATAGTGTAGTAAGAAAGTGAAGCACTGAATTTCATGGCTTTATCGTCGCTAAAATCCTGTACTACCCTTTTTAAAAAGATAAATCCATTCTTTATTTTAATAAGCATACCACGGTTTATTTTTAGCAGCAGCGAGATGCTTCGCGCCAGGCAGCACGCAGTTAACCGTACTTGCGCCACCTGCATTGCTGTATAAGAAATAGCCTGCCAGATTTATAAAACGTTGAGCCGCATGTGCTGATAACAGTTGTTCGTATTCATTGTTCAACCCCTTTAAATGGCGCAACTGAACTTTGAAGACCCATTGCAGCAATACCGGCAAGTTACTTACTGGCAGATTAATTGCTGCTTAGATACCGTGAACAAGAACTGTTATAAATGTGATTATCCGTGGAAACGCTAAACAGCACAATTAATGATACATTGAAAGCCCTGATAGTAGACGATGAAGCTGATATATGTTTCTTGCTAAGCGGCATCCTGAGACAAAAGCAGTTGAAGCCCGCGTTTGTAAACGATCTTGCTGCTGCAAGAGAATGGCTGAAACATGACACACCCTCTATCCTGTTTCTGGACAATCACCTGCCAGATGGTTTTGGGCTGGATTTTATTCAGTATGTAAAAACGAATTATCCTGACGTCAAAGTTGTGATGATTACCGCACACGATGGACTGATGGAACGCAAAAAAGCACAGCACGGCGGCGCAGATTTATTTATCAGCAAACCCTTTACCCGTGATGTGATTGATTATGCTATAAAAAAATTATTGGAGACCAATTGATTTTTGTCTTGCATCATCAGTTTGTAGAATTAATTCCCCGCTTCGGGGTTTTTTTATGCTTGTAGCACAATTTGGGATAGAAACCCAGTGGCTTGGCCAATACTCCAAGCCATAAAGTTTGGCAGCGTTTTTAGATGATACAACATGTACCCGCAGAACAACCATTGCGGAATTTATCACTAAAAATAAATTATCATGGAAAGCTGGAAATTAAAATTGAACGGTACCTGGAACGATGTAAAAGGAAAAGCAAAACAGCAATATGGTAACCTCACAGACGATGATCTGATGTACGAAGAAGGTAAGGATGATGAACTGGTGGGTCGTATCCAGAAGAAAGTAGGTAAAACAAAAGATGAAGTAATTAAGTGGATCCAGGGCCTGTAAAACGCCACCGCTATACCGTAAAAGGCCTTTGCATCACTGCAAAGGCCTTTTTTGTGACAAATAGTTCTTCAACGATGCCCTGTCTTACGCTACAAAATCAAGGGTAATGGTAAAGGTAGTTCCCTGGCCCTTTTCACTTTCCGCCTGTATAGTGCCTTTATGGTTTAAGATAATGTTCTGCGTATTGGTGAGGCCCAACCCATTGCCTTTTGGCTTGCTGGTAAAATAGGGTTCAAACAAACGGCTCAAAGATTCTTTGTCCATCCCTGATCCATTGTCTGCTATCTCAATTACGCATTTGTTGTTTTCGCCGCGGGTGGTAACGGTAAGTACGCCTTTGCCCGGCTCCATGGCTTCAATGGCGTTTACAATGATATTAAGAAAGGCAATCTTCAGCTTGTCTTTGTCTACCGCAACATCACAGATATCCATGCTGTATTTCTTCACCACGGTGATATTGTACAATGAAATGCGGTCCTTGGCAAGTTCCAGCGCTTCGTCTAATAGCACATTAATAGAGGTTTTGCCATAGGTAAGTTCTGCAAACTTGGTAGAGTTAAGCAGGTCTGTAATAAGCTGGTTGATGCGATTGCTGTTGCGGTTCACCATTTCAAAGAGAATCTGGTTGTCTTCTCCCTCTGGTAACTCGGCCTTCAGCTGTTCCATGGCCAGGTTAATATTCGTGAGCGGGTTGCGCACCTCATGTGCAATGGTGCGTGCAATGCGCCCGGTAGATGCAAACTTTTCTATGCTACGCATCTGCAACAATTCTTTGTTTACGCCCCTCAGCTCCATAATGCGTACCCGCAATTGTTCCTGGTATTGCTGTACTTTTTCATCTGCTTCTCGCCTTGCCTTATTTTCCCTGATGTAGGTGATAAAGCCCATGACCAGCAGCAAACAGGCAATCAACAGTGAAACAATAATCACAATGCGCAAAGAACTGAACAGGTTTTCCATTTTATCTTTTCTCAGGGTCAGCACTTTTTCTTCCAGATGCTGCATGCGGCTCACAAGGCCGCGGATACTGTCCATGGCCATCTTACCCTGGTTGATATCTGCATACAGGCTATCCGTTATTGTAAACTGGTTTCGCTCCAGTTGCAGTATGCCGTTCTGCATAAGACTAAACTTCAGCCGAATGAGGCTGCTAAGCGTATCCAGCTGCCGTTGTTGCAGCGGGTTTTCAGTGGTCATTCTCCTGAGTGAGGCAAATGTTGTATCCACATGTGTTTTACTACTGAGATAACTGTCCAGGAAACGCGGGTCTTTCATGACCGCGTAGCCCCGTATGCCCGTTTCGCCGTCTTTGATGTCAGAAAGAATTTTCTCCAGCTGTATAATGGTGTTATTGGTGTGGTCTACATATTCTGCCTGGCGTAGCAGGAGTTGGTTATTGTAAAGGGTAATAAGATAGCAGATAAGCAGCAAAAAGAAAGCAGTTCCATAACCCACCCTGATGCGGTTATGGATTTTAAGTTTATCTATAATACTTTTCATTCAGTTGGTAAGTTTTTGCGGCCGCCCATTGTAGAAATATTTCCCATTACTCCTTCATTTTCATGTTTATATAGCAATGCAAGCGATAAAATCTCCACACAAAGGTGGTATATAAATTGAGCTATTTAAAAGCCGCCCCTTTTCTTTTTATAACTGTAAAAAGCTTGCCATGATATTCTCCACTGTAAACAAAATTCCGGCCTTTGTGCTGGAAAAATTAGACATTCTTTTTAAGCTGCTGAAAGAAAGAAAGTCTGAGTACGAAGCTTTTGCCTGCAAGGTAAATGACAAACAGCTAAAACGAACGGTTTTATCGCTGGCCCAGGAAACCAACCAGTACGCCAATGAGCTATGGAGCCAGATAGAATCTATGGGTGGGCGCGTATTACTGATGTATGAGGGCGAGGGAGATGTGCCGGAAGTTAGTTATGTGCCGGATAGTATGTTGCGACTTGAACACCAGGATGAAATTCTGACCTCCTGTGAAATCAGTGAGCAGAAGATGATTCTTGCTTACCGTAACGTGCTCAACGAACCTTTTCTTCATGAAAATTTACGAAAACTGATAAGGTGCCAGCTGAATGGATTAATGTCTGCTTTTATGCAACTCAAATTATTAAAGCGATCATTTCATAGGTAGTATCTGGGTGGAAGGGTAAAAGAGGGTACACAGTATCCTCTTTTTTTATGCCCCTCTTATTTCTTTTATTTCTTTCCGCCCAGGCGGGAGATGATAAAAATGATAATTGCAATAACTACTACTACCAGTATTACACCAGACCATACGCCGGCTTTAAAAATACCACCAATAGCTTCACAACTGGAAAATACGGTCACCAGTAAGGTTAGTAAGAAAATGCTGACAGGACTTAACAAAGTAATTTTTTTCATGTTGATGTTTTGATGGTTGATGAAGGCAATTTTGAAAACTATGTTTGCAAGCGAACGTTGTGTGTTGTTAAATCCCCGGTTTACATTTCAATTCGGTCATCATGAGTACTGGTCTGCCATGCCTTCAAATATGCTGATGATAACCTGCACCTGGTTAGTATACTGGTGCTCCATTACAGGGCGCTGCGCGCCGTACATGGTCCATTTACCTTTTTTGTTCTTCACCAGGTTACAGAGAAATTTTTTATTATCACGATAGATTTCAAATACGGTGATGCCATCTACGGTATAGCTGCAAAACCCGAAATTGATAACCAGTTCTGCAATTGAAGCCCTGCACCAGGCCAGTGTTTTACGGGTCGCAGGCGGCATGCTTTCCATGCTGGTTACCTTTGAGCCAATAATTCTTGCCAGTTCTGTTTCACCCAGGTCTTCCTCTAACCAGTTGCCGGTTTCTACATCGGTAAAAAAAATATTTTCATACCCGTCGTCAAAGATTACACGGTACATGCGGTGGTGTGGATGTTCAATAGGAATAACCCGGGCAGGTAGTACGCCGTTTTCTATTTTTACATACAGCAGGTGTTCCATAATCTATGTATTAAAGGTTTGTCATGCTGTGCCATGAATGTTCATCACTTCTGTATCCATACAGATACTGCGCCAGCTAAACAATGAAATTCTCCAAAACCGTCTGCATCTATAATCACTTCTTCATTGTATTTGCCAAGCATATCAACAAATGTTTTGCCTTTATGACGTTTGCCCACTTCCATTCTTTTAAACCCTTCATCTCCGTTAGAAAGAAGAACTGCACAGCCAGACTTCCTCATTTCAGGTATGCCCTCTCTTGTCCATCCAATACAATTGCCGTGGTCAAAATAATTTCTCTGTTCGCCGTAGGCATATTTTTTACGGGCCAGTAACAGTTTGTCGATGTTTTCACAACCGGGCAGGTATATTTCATAATCGTTGCCGTCACTACCCTTATCTACATACGTTGCGCCAAAAATATCAGGGTAAAAAACACAGGGGTATCCCTTGTCTATAAGCAAAATCAGCGCGTAGGCAATAGGTTTAAACCATGGCTCTACCGGTGCCTCTAATGCCTGCAGTGGCTGGGTATCATGATTGTCTACCACGGTTACTGCCAGGTCTGGCCGGGCAGACAACAGCGTGTTATCGAATATTTTTGTTAGATCATAATCCTTGCCGCTTCTGGAAGCAACATGAAGGTTATGATGAAGAGCTGCATCAAACAATGACATGCGGCCTTCTGTGGCTTCAATATATTTTAGCATCAGCGGCAGGTTGCCGGGTGCCCAGTATTCGCCTACGGCAAAAATTTCCTGTTGTGTGCTGCCCCTGAGGTGATCAAGCCACTCATTGTAAAAGGCGGGTGAAATATGTTTTACAGCGTCTAGTCGTACCCCGTCAAACTTGGTTTCGTTATAGTACCAGTCTGCCCATCTTTTCAGTTCTTCGCGCACGGCAGGGTTGCGGAATTCAATATCCGTATACATGAGGTAATCATAGTTACCTTTTTCATTGTCTACCACATCTTCCCAGCCTTCGCCGTATTCATTTACGATGCTGAAGATGCCGGTTTCTTTTGTCTGGTTGTCAAAATCAACGCCGGTGAAGCAATGGTGGTCCCAAACAAACGAGGAGTATTTACCGCGGCGCCCGGGATGGGTAAATTTTGTGAATGCTTCAATCTCATAAGGGTCAGATATAAAGGCATTGCGGTTTTCAGGATCCACTTTTCGCGCCAGCACTTTTTCTGCCTCATCTGCGCCTGCCAGGTGGTTTACCACAATGTCTACATACACCTGCAGGCCTTTGCTTTTTGCGGTAGCAATGGCGTCCAGGTACTCCTGCTTGGTGCCGTACTTGGTGCGCACAGAATTTTTCTGGTCAAATTCCCCAATGTCGTACAGGTCGTACACATCATAGCCAACACTCATTCCGCCGGCATTAGCTTTAAAAGCGGGGGGCAGCCATAATGCGGTAATGCCCATCTTGGCGAGCGAGGCTGCTTCGCGCTTACATTTTTTCCATAAACTGCCGTCCTGCGGGTAATACCAGTGAAAGTACTGGAGCAAAGTGCCGTTCTGCATATCAAATTAGATAAAGCGTTCATTTTAAGCGGATGTGCGTGGCGGCCCCTTCCGTGTGTTGGCTTTATACATAACGGGTATTCTCAGAATTATGCCATAATTATGTTATAGATACCAACCGGTTGGTTGTCTTTATAATGCAAGAAAAAAAGAAATTCAACAAATTAACGGCCCGTCCGGAAGAATTGGGGAATTTTGTACACAGTATATTTTTGCTGCTGTGTAATAATCAATACATGGGTGTTAGTTTGGTGACTATGGGTTAATTAACAGGCTGCAAAATTGTTTGGCAACGTTTTGGGTTTAACATGAGCAAGAAAAATCATTCACTCAATTAATCACTTTATTAAAATTACAATTATGGCTAACACAAAAACTTTATTGGGTTTTCTGGCAGGCGCAGCAGTTGGAGCACTCGCGGGTATATTACTGGCACCAGATAAAGGTTCTGAAACAAGAAGGAAAATTACACAGAAGACAGGCGACCTCGGTGAATCATTAAAAGGCTCTTTTAACGATTTTGTTGACGGCGTTAAAGAATCTTATTCAAGTGTTAAATCAGAAGCAGAAGAAGTGGGCGAAAAAGGTAAATCTAAGTTCAACAGCCTTAAGAACGAAGCCAATAACTCATTTTCTTAATAGCAGCGGTTAGCATATTTCAAACTTATATTTCAATACCGGCATACCATAAAACCCACGTAATGGAAGCAGCACCAAACGATTTCGACAATCTACTAAGCAAGGCAGGCGAGTATGCAGCAACAAGGGCCACGCTCATCAAGTTAAAAATAGCTGATAAAACGTCTGATACTGTGTCAGATGCTGCTTCTTCTATGGTGGTAGGAATTTTTCTTGTCATTTTTCTTTTATGTTTTAGTGTTGGATTGGCATTGTGGATAGGAGAATTGTTGGGAAAAACTTATTACGGGTTCTTCATTGTAGCCCTGGTGTATGGTATTGCCGGTATCATTTTTCATGTTAACCGCAAGAGCCTGGTAAAAACCCCGGTAAGTAATTTTATTATCACAAAAATTTTAAAAGCCAGGGAATGAAAAAAATTACTTACACCTCCGCTGACCTTCAATTACAAATAGCAGAACTGGAAGCGCTGGCCTTACAGCAGGAGGAAGATCTGAAAAGCACCGCAAAGGAATTGGTGCAGGAGCTTAAGCCTGCTAATCTTTTAAAAGGGGCTATTAGTAGTACGGTGAAGTCGCCTCATTTTGGCCAGAACCTGGTAAAAGGTGCATTGGGCCTTGCTGTGGGTTTTCTTACCAAAAAGTTTTTTATACGCGGATCTACCAACATTGTGAAAAAAGCGTTGGGCACCGCCGTTGAGCTGGGAGTGGCAAAAGTAGTGGCCAACAAAGCGGGCAGACTAACCGCCACAGGGCTTAAAATGCTTAGTAAGCTCAAAAAATAGTCGCTTTTTATAACGCCTGAAAACGGCAGGATTATTGTGATTGGTACTCTACGACTATCGTCGCCCACTCGTATTTTTACGTGCAAAAATACGATCCTGTTGATCAATGCATCAGTTAATGTAACCCTTTAGTACTGATTATATTATAAACCTCCTTCCTGTATAATATTGGTACGTTTCCCATTTGTTTGTTCCAAAAAAAGTGCTTTCTTTGTGGCTCGTAATAGTTGAAATAAAGTACATGCGTTTCGCTATTATTTGCCTACCTTCGTGCTGCCTTAGGGCTATTAATTCTTTCTGTTGTTAGGCATCTCCATTATCCTTGGTAACCTGCATAACACATTATTTCTACGGAAAGCCTTCTAGCAATTTGCCGCCATATCCAGCAACATTTGCCGCCATATTTTATTGACTTATAAAACTATTTACGCTATAACTATGAGTTATGTACCCGGATCCGTTGCCGCATGCAAAGGCAAGTGTATTTTATTATTACCGGCTTTATTTCTTTTAGTTACATCCTGCGTAAATACAAAGAAGACAAGTTATTTCAACGATATAGAGAATGGCGTTTACAAAACAAGCTTTAACGCGCCATCTCCGGTTATACACAAGAATGATTTGTTGAGTATTTATGTGAGCAGCTTAAACACTGACGCAACCATGATTTTTAACGCGCCAAGCCTGCCCACTACTACTTCAGCCACTGCCAACGGTGCCACCGTGCAGAACGTAGGGTACCTGGTGAATGAAGAAGGGGAAATTCAATTTCCGGTGCTTGGGAAGATAAAGGCGGAAGGTTTAACTGTAAAGGAACTCAATGATCACCTGGTAGACAGTCTTACTATAAAGAAGTTGCTGGTAGATCCTTTGATTACCATCCGCTTTCTCAATTTCAGGGTTACTGTGCTGGGTGAAGTAGGCAACCCAACCGTGATTACCGTACCAAATGAAAAGATCAGTTTGCTGGAAGCGATTGGCCTTGCAGGTGATTTAACCATTTACGGAAAACGCGACAATGTATTATTGATAAGGGAAGAAGAAGGACAGAAGATTGTACGCCGGATAAACCTTAACGCACCGGCCACGCTTACATCGCCTTACTATTACCTTAAATCAAATGATGTGATATATGTAGAGCCCAACAGAGATAAAATAGCCAGCGTAAGCAATTTCAGGCAACTGTTACCCGCCTTCATTGCTATGTTGTCTGTGTTGGTAGTGGTGGCAGACAGGCTCATAAAATAAAGTAAGTATGAAAAAAATGCAGGTTTCCGCAAACAATGGAATTGAAACGGCTGAAAATAGCTTGTCACAACAGTTATTTTTCCGTTACTGGCCTTACTGGCCTTTATTTCTCCTGCTGTTTGCAGGCGGAATAGCTGCCGGTTATACCTATTTGCGGATGAGCACTCCATTGTTTGAGTCAAGTGCCACATTGCTGATCAAGGATGAGAAGAAAGGAATGGATGATTCAAAGATTGTTGAATCATTAAACCCGCTCAGCACCAAGAAGATTGTTGAGAATGAAACCGAGATCATTCGCTCAAGGGCTATTCTGGCAGAAGTAGTAAAAGAACTGAATCTTTACGCACCCATCTTCGAGAAATCTGGCCTGGTATCAAAGACTGCCTACATCAGCAGCCCTGTAATTATGCAGGCCCAATACCCTGATTCCATTGCTGATAGCAAGGAGCACTACGTATTTACCTATGCTGCTGCTGATAAAACAGTAACTATAAAAGACGCCAAATACCCGCTGAATACATGGGTGCAAACACCCTGGGGCATCAGCCGCTTTGTTCAGAACCCGTTTTTTAAACCCGCTGCTGCCGCCACCGGAGAATTGTATTTCACGCTTACCAGTGTTAAGAGTGTGGCAAAGGATCTTACCGGTAAACTGGACGTAACACCCGTGAGCAAACTGTCAACCGTAATAAACCTTAAATTAACAGACCCCAGTCCGGAAAGGGGAGAAGCTATTCTGAACACCATCATGTATGTGTACAATAAGGTTTCCATCACTGATAAAACACAGCTGGCAGCTAACACGCTCAACTTTGTTGAAAAAAGATTGAAACTCATTCAGGGTGAACTGGATTCTACTGAGGGTCGGATACAGAAATACCGTACACAAAAAGGCGCGGTAGATTTAACCGGACAAAGCCAGTTATACCTGAAGAGTGTGGGCGAAAGTGATCAGCGTGCCAGTCAGCTTAACGTACAATTGGCTGCACTGGATGAAGTAGAAAAGTACGTGGCTTCAAAAAATAACCAGGCAGGCATTGTACCGGCATCTTTCGGTATTGAGGATCCACTGCTGTCTCAGCTGGTGGGTAAGCTGTATGATACTGAGATACAATATGAAAGGCTCAGGAAAACCACTGCAGAAAATAACCCTGTGCTGGTTTCATTACAGAACGAAATCAATAAGATTAAACCTAATATACTGGACGTCATCCGTAACCAGCGCAAGAGCCTCCAGGCGGGCAGAGATAACCTCAATAACTCCATCAGCCGTTATTCTTCTTTATTAAGAGGTGTACCAAAACAGGAGCAGGAACTGGCAGAAATGAAGCGCCCGATGGGTATTAAAAATGATATCTATACTTTTCTGTTACAGAAGCGTGAAGAAGCTGCGCTTTCTTTTGGTGCCACAGTAAGTGATAGCAGGCTGGTAGATAAAGCAGAATCTTCTCTCATACCTGTAAGCCCTAACCGCCTTGCAGTAATGCTGGTATCGCTGCTGGCCGCGGGTGCGCTGGCCGTTGCCCTTATCACTTTTAAAGAATCGTTTAATAGCAATATTCTTTTCAGGAGCGATATAGAAGCCTATACCACTTTGCCGGTATTGGGTGAGTTGGTATATGATAAATCTAATAATTCTTCGCTGGTTGCAGGAACTGGCAGAAGTTTTGTTGAAGAGCAGTTTCGCCAGATAAGAACATCGTTGAATTATTTGGGGAATACGCCCGGCGGACTCAAAAAAATAATGATTACGTCTTCTATTGCCGGAGAAGGCAAGAGTTTTGTAGCAGCTAACCTGGCCATGAGCATTGCTGCTACGGGTAAGAAAGTTGCCATTGTAGATATGGACCTGTACATGCCGCAGATGGCGGGTCTGTTTAAGGTGTCTAATGAGACGGGTATCAGCGACTATTTAACGGGCAAAAAAGATATAGACCATATCATAAAGAAGACAAGTGCAAGCGAAAACCTGTTTGTGGTGCCAGCAGGCAAGAGCTCAGACAGCAACCTGTCTGAACTATTACTGAACGGTAGGGCGCAAAAATTGCTTAACTACCTGGAAGCAGCTTTTGACACAGTAATTGTTGATACAACGCCTGTACTTGCCATTACAGATGCGTATACCATTTCTTCCTGGTGCGATGCTACCGTGTATGTGATACGTCATGGCTTTACGCCCAAGATACATGTACAGCGCCTGGATGATAATGCTGAATTGCATCGCCTGAAAAACACAGGTATTGTATTCAATGGGGTGAAAAAGAGAGGGGTGGGTAAATATGGTTTTGGATACGGTTACGGATACGATTACGATTACGGATATAAATACCGGCTGGCTAAAGAATCCGCTAAACGGGCAGTTAATGTGTAATGTTGGTTGCCATTCTGCAGGATTAGATTGCGCGATATGAATGACTGGCTGATGCGGGCTCAATGCCGCTGCAGCAAACGAACAAACCGAGTCCTGTGTAACCGGAGTGGCGAAGCCATCAATATTATTCAGCAAATGCAAATTGTGCCCCTATGTATAGCATAACAAAAAAGTGGTATGTAGTTTATACCCGCCCAAAATGGGAGAAGAAAGTTGCAGACCAACTGGGTCGCAAAAAAATTGAACATTATTGCCCTTTGAACAAAGTGCACAAGCAATGGGCGGATCGTAAAAAGCTGGTAGCCGAACCGCTGTTTTCATCGTATGTCTTTGTATGTATTGATGAGTCTGAACAGTTATCAGTTCGGTTAACCGATGGCATCATCAACTTTGTGTACTGGCTGGGTAAACCTGCTGAAGTACGGAATGATGAAATACAGGCCATCCGTGATTTTCTTACAGACTACCATGATGTACGCCTGGAGAAGACAAGAGTAAACCCGAATGATATTGTCCGCGTAATCGGAGGCCCGCTCGTAACACAAAAAGGCCAGGTATTATCTGTAAAGAACAAAACAGTAAAAGTTATTTTACCTTCGCTGGGGTATATGATGCATGCCGAAGTGGAAACAAGCAATGTGGAAATCATCAGCAAGGAAACCGGCAGCTATTTCAAAAAGCAGCAATGGCTGTATGCATTCCGGTAATAAATGGGCCGATGCCTTACCCGGGCAACGGCGGATATGGGTTAAAAAGTATTTTTTACATTAACGTCTCAAATGGAACATCATCATAAGATTTATATTGCCGGCCACGGTGGTATGGTAGGATCGGCAATAAAACGTAACCTTGAAAATAAAGGATTCAACAATATTATCGTTCGCAGTTCAAAGGAGCTTGATCTGCGCAACCATCAGGCAGTAAGTGATTTTTTTGCACAGGAACGCCCTGATTTTGTGTTCCTGGCCGCTGCCAAAGTAGGCGGCATTGTAGCAAACAATACCTTCCGCGCAGATTTTCTCTATGATAACCTGATGATAGAATCAAATATCATCCATTCTTCCTGGGCCAACGGCGTTACTAAATTAATGTTCCTCGGTAGTTCATGCATTTATCCCAAACTTGCACCACAACCGCTGAAAGAAGAATACCTGCTCACCGGTTTGCTGGAAGCTACCAACGAACCCTATGCCATTGCAAAGATTGCCGGTATTAAATTATGCGAAGCTTACCGCGACCAGTACGGCGCTAACTTCATCAGCGTTATGCCTACTAATTTGTATGGCAAGGGAGACAATTACCACCCAAGCAATTCACACGTGCTGCCCGGGTTAATCCGTCGCTTTCATGAAGCAAAGGAAAACAATGCACCCAGCGTAACCGTATGGGGCACCGGCACGCCAAAGAGAGAATTTCTCTATGCAGACGATCTTGCAGAAGCCTGCTTTTTCCTGATGCAGCAATACAACAAACGAGACCTTGTAAACATAGGAACCGGTGAAG
The DNA here is from genome assembly GCA_035495345.1 of Chitinophagaceae bacterium. Lineage (GTDB taxonomy): Bacteria > Bacteroidota > Bacteroidia > Chitinophagales > Chitinophagaceae > JACMLD01. The sequence goes on from DATJGC010000349.1 coordinate 13,353, forward strand.
ATCTCAGCATTGCTGAGCTGGCCGAAATGGTAAAACAGGTTACCGGGTTCCAGGGCAGTATACTGTTCGACAAAACAAAGCCAGACGGCACGCCACGCAAATTAATGGATGTATCTAAGTTGCACAGCCTTGGCTGGCAGCACAAAGTTTCATTGGAAGAAGGCTTGCAACTGGCCTACAAAGATTTTCTGCAGAAGCAAACTACAACAGCAAGCGTGGCATAACCATTCAGTTTCCAGTGACAGCAGGGTATTTAGGTGTTTCCTTAGCTTTGTATAGGCTGAAGGGCTTTACACTATTCTATAAGTTTCTGATTTTTTAATTTAAAAACTTTTACATGAAAACAGCGTTGATTACCGGTATTACAGGACAGGATGGCGCATACCTGGTAGAATTCTTACTAAACAAAGGGTATATAGTGCATGGCATCAAAAGAAGAAGCTCCCTGTTCAATACCGATCGTATTGACCACCTGTACCAGGATCCGCACGAGAGAAACCTGCGGTTCTCCCTGCACTATGGTGATCTTACTGATTCAACCAACCTGATTCGTATTATTCAGCAAACACAGCCAGACGAAATTTATAACCTTGGTGCCATGAGCCACGTGAAAGTGAGCTTTGATACACCGGAATATACTGCCAACGCAGATGGTATCGGTACCCTGCGCCTGCTGGAAGCCATACGCATACTGGGTCTTGAAAAGAAAACAAAAATATACCAGGCATCTACTTCAGAATTATACGGTCTTGTACAGGAAGTACCGCAAAAAGAAACCACGCCGTTTTACCCCCGTAGTCCATACGCAGTTGCTAAAATGTATGCCTACTGGATCACTGTTAACTATCGTGAAGCTTATGGACTTTTTGCCTGCAATGGTATCCTGTTCAACCATGAAAGCCCGCTCCGCGGAGAAACCTTTGTAACGCGTAAGATTACCCGCGCGGTTGCCAAAATTGCATTGGGACTGCAGGATAAATTATACCTCGGTAACCTGGATGCACAAAGAGACTGGGGCCATGCAAAAGATTATATAGAAGCCATGTGGCTGATATTGCAGCAGGATACACCAGAAGATTTTGTGATTGCTACGGGCGTTACTACCCGTGTGCGTGAGTTTGTACGCATGGCCTTTGCAGAACTGGGTATTGAGGTAGTATTTAAAGGACAGGGTGCCAATGAAAAAGGCTATGTAGCCAAATGCACCAACCCCAACTACCAGGTAGAAGAAGGAATGGAAGTAGTGGTGGTAGATCCAAAATATTTCAGGCCTACAGAAGTTGAATTGCTGATTGGTGACCCTACCAAGGCCAACACAAAATTAGGATGGCAACCCAAATATGATCTCGCCATGCTGGTAAAGGAAATGGTAGAGGCCGATGTGGATCATTTCCACAAAGAAAAATTATTGAAAGACAACGGTTACCTTATTAAGAACCAGTTTGAATAAGTTAAATACCGTGCTGTACCCGGGCAAAGAAAGGCTTATACCAACCAGTAAAGGCCTTTCTTTCTGCTATCTGGGCGCTGCTGTATTCTTACAGGCCATTTATTTAGCCATCGCTGTATTTAACCACCAATGAAACTAAAAGCCGCGTTAATCCGCAATTCCCTTGCCAGTGGCTGGGGTAAGATCTCCACCGTGCTCTTCAGGCTTGTGCAGATACCCATACTGCTGGCCTTTCTGGGGGTAGAAGATTATGGCCGCTGGCTGGTGCTTTACTCTTTTCCGTCATGGATTTCACTGGCCAACCTGGGCTTTGGCAGCGTGGCTTCTAATGAAATGTCAATGGCCGCGGCTGCAGGCAACCTGGACAAGGCGCGTACTGTATACGCAACTACGCTGGCGTTGGTGGCGGCCATCTTTGTAGCCGGTTTGGTGTTGATAACGGGCATTGTTCCGTTTCTTCCGGCAGAAAGCCTTTTAAAATTACCCGCCGCACGTCACCAGGAAATTACAATGGTGATTATCTGGTTTACGATTTCTACCCTGCTTACTTTTTTTAGCGAAGTATATGAGGCCCGCTTCCGGGCGGCAAGACAGGCGCATATGCCCGTAT
>DATJGC010000350.1:0-11027 GCA_035495345.1 Chitinophagaceae bacterium
AGGAAGATCACCGCCAGGTAAGTACATTTCTGCAAGAGGCCATAAGCTGCTCCATCTGCCAATGCTGGCATCTTTGTAAAATGGCGGAGCATGTCTTTTGCGAGCAGGCGCGGCTTTCTTTCGGTCGCTGCGGGCCATAGGCTTTCTTTAAAATGGCCGGTGATAAAACCTGCCAGCAGGTAGCATAAGCCGGTAAGCACCAGTATCCATCCTGATAAAAAATGAAGGCTGCGCCCCCACCCGTTCTGATTAAAAATTTCATAGGTCCTGCTGGCAGACACCGCGCTGCTAACGGTGTTTTGAAAGCTTTGCCTGGGCTGCCAGCCCTGGTGCCGGTAATTCCGACTCACCGGTAATTCAAACAGCGCCGGTGTAAGATCATTGCCCGCATTACCCCAGTACAGGCGTGGATGCACCATCAGAATTTCATAGCCAGAAAACAGCAAAGCAAAAAAGCTGATGGTCACCAGTAAATGTGATATCCTTACCCAGCGTGGATGCCGTGCTGCTACTACCGGAGCTTGTTCTGCAACAAACGGCGTGGATATATCAATCATACAGCTGCGGGGATTATAGTTTGAATATAGCATTTTCCCCGCGGCTACCGATGCCTGCAAATAAAAAAAGAAACATGCTGTGCCTGTGCCTGGCTGAAAAATCTCTTACCCGATGATTCTTTTATCACGCGCAACATATTGTGCAAAGGCCATCAGGGCGCCTGTAACCATGATATTCCTGAAGACGTTGATCATTTCCAGCTCCTGCTCACGCGCCGCATTGCTGCTCATGGCCATGGCGGTTTCATGGCCCATTGCACGCGGCAGGTGTACCAATAATGCCATCAACAGTACATAGAGCGCCATCAGGCTGTAGGCCAGTTTATCATAGCGGCCGGTTACGGCGCTGCTGATAAATAAGAGTATGCAACCAAGGGTAAAATAATTCCAGAACAATGGAAAGGGCAAGAAGCCCGGCACAAAGGAGGCGCCTACTTCGGGCTTACCGAGGTGCAAGCCCACATACAATAGAAATGAAAGGGGAAAGATATATTTCCCAGCGGCTAAAACACGGTTCATGATAAAGGTTTTAATGAGTGGGGAATGGAATGAGTGCTCTTATTTCTACCGAGCTATTGGGGTAAGCAAGTATCGGGCAGCCGGCGCTCCATTGTTCTACTTCCTGTGGATTATCAGATTTGCAGATCAGGAAGCCTGATACCATTACGCTGTTGGGTTCTTTGTACGGTGTAGCGGCAGCCTCTTGCCCTTGTATGGTAGCGCCATTGTATTCCATTGGTGCGGTATGTACCAGTTTGCCCTGCATGGCAATACCGCCAATCCAGGCTTGCCATTTGGGCATGTCTTCGGCCATTTGTTGTGCAGTGGAAAGATAACCCTCAGCGGCGGAGGCATTTCTGAATAGTAACAGATACTCTTTCATGGTAAATTTGTTTTGGTGAATGTTGATGCAACAAATCTCCGCCAACAAAAACCCCTGAACGATGACAAAAGTCGATCTTTTACAGTTTTGCTTTCAGCCTGCTGAATACATCTTTATTAATGCCCAGGTAGGAGGCAATCAGTTTGCTGGATAACCTGGTCATCAGCGCCGGGCGGTGCGTCATTAACCATTGTATTCTTTCCAGTGCTGTAAGCGATACAAATGTATTGATGCGGTACACCGCGTTGGCATAAGAGGCCTCCAGTATTTGTTTGTATACTTTATCAAACTGTGGTACGGTTTGCACCAGGTATTGAAAATTGGCGCGGTCAATGGCAAACAATTCAGACGGTTCTACCGCGCGAATATTTTCTGCTGCCGGTGCGCCGCTGCCAAAACTCAGCAGCTCAGAACACCAGTTGTCTTCAATTACTATATCACGCGTGGTTTCATTAAAGTCGCTATCATGAACATATACCTGCAGGCAACCCTTTGCAATAAAATATACATACCTGCAGGACTGGCCTTCCTGCAAAAGCATTTCATTGCGCTTCACCTGCAGGGGTAGAAAACGTTCCAGCACCAGGTCGAGGTTATTGACATCATTGCCCAGCCTTCGGCGGATATGTTGTTCCAGTACTTGTATCATTGGTATTAAACGGTTATGGATTGATGGCTTTCCTGCTTGTTGAAGATAACAAGCGTTTGCAGTAACAAGAAGGCCGTTAAAAAGTTTTTGAAATTTACGTACCCTGCTATTTGTAATAACATCGCTCTTACTATACTTCACTAAGGCATTCCACGTATTGGTAACAATCGGTTAATGTTAAAGAGATATTCTGTTAACGCTGCTCCGTCAATTTTGCCGCCAGCATACCAATCTTCACATGAACATACGTTTTTTTGCACTGCTCCTTCCTTTCTTCGTTAGCGTTGTGTTCGCGCAGCCACCATCGGCCCGTAAAAATTATACCCTGCTCTACGGCAATAGTATTGTGGCCGCAAAAAATTATTACCTGCTTACGCTGTTACAGGAAGACAGGGCTGCCCAACAACTTTTGTCTGCAGACAGCGTCTTCAGCCAGCTGTTGTTACAAAAACGGGTGCAACTGCAAACGGCCATTGCTGAATGTAAGAATGATGTTCATTGCCTGGCAACGGCGGCGAAATTTTCTGATAGTGAAATAGCGGCAGTGGGCGCAAGGCTTAGGGCATTGTATAGCAACGGTAACGCCCTTGGCCTGCTTGTGCAAAAACAACTGGTACCCGCAGGTACTTACATTCTCTTTGACCAACTGCCGGCCGGAGAAATGCTTGCAAAGGCCTGGCAACAGGATGCGGCCGGAATCAATTTTGCGATTGATGTGTATGCGGAAGGAAAGAAACCCAATTACCCGCTGATCGATTCCATTTCATTTGATGTGCGGTTGCCCGGCTATGGCAATATGCTCTATTCACTTTGCCAGCTGGTACTGAAGGAAAGCAGCACCAGCAAATTGTTTTTCTCGCCCTCCCTTACCATGGCACTACGCCTTCTGGAAATCAATGAACGTAACCAGGCAGCAGATTTTGAACCCATGACTGCCGATGAAAACCGCGCGGCTGCAGCGCAGGTAAAAATCACAGATTGGGGTAAATACAAATATTCACTCATACTGGTACCGGGTGCGGGCCCAGAATTGCCATCTGTAGCCCTCAGCGCAGAAGGCATGATACGTTGCAGGTTGGCTGCGCTGGAATACCGCCAGGGGCTGGCGCCGTTTATAGTACTGTCTGGCGGAAAAGTACACCCCTTTAAAACCAGGTACTGTGAGGCTACGGAGATGAAAAAGTTTATGGTGGAAACACTGCACCTGCCCGCTTCCGCCATTATCATTGAACCTCATGCGCGGCATACTACCACTAATATGCGCAATACGGTGCGTCTGATGTTCAGGTATGGCATACCCTTTACCAAACCTGCGCTTACCTGCACTACCCGCGGCCAGAGTAATATGATTGAAAAAACATTGCCGGCACGCTGCGAGAAAGAATTGCATGCCATACCCTATAAAAACGGGCAGCGACTGAGTGAAACAACGCTTGAGTTTTATCCATTGCTGCAAGCCCTGCATATTAACCCGTTTGAACCAATGGATCCTTAAACGCATGCTCAACACCTGTTTATGAAATTACTACTATCGTTGCTGGGCATTGCCCTTGCTTTTGTGCTTTCATCGCCGGCGGATGGGCCCGTGATGAAGATAGCGAAAGAATATACCGTAGACTCGCTCGGCGCCTGCCAGGGCATTTCATACCAGCAGGGAAAAGTATTCTTGTACGGCGATCGTGAAGTGGGCATCATTCGCGAATTCAGGCAGCAGGCAGACAGCCTGCAGTATACCGGTCGTGAAATGAAACTTACGCTCAACGATACGGATGTCATCAACCACCCCACCGGTATTGCCTATAACGGTAAAGACCCGGTGTTTATCGGCAATAGCATCCGCCTTAACAAAGAAGGCAGCCTCTGGCGCGCTGTTATCTACCATATCAATTGGCAGGGACTGCAGAAAACCGGAACGCTGGATGGCAACCTGCTGCACGTTATTGAAGATGATACCTGCGTACAGGGTACCCGGCCCGAGTATGTGCAATACAATAAGAAATGGTATGTGGCCACCGCTGACTACGGCCCGGTAAGAAACGAGGTACGCTTGTACGACCCCGCGCTGTTGGCAAAGGCCAAGAAAACCTCCGACAAAAATGTGCTGTATAAAAAATTTACCTGTACGCCCTGGGTGCAAAACCTGCATTGGATAGCCAGCAAAGGACAACTGCTGCTTATCCAGAACCAGGTGGAAGGAAGGAAATGGCGTTTCACTTACCTGGACCTTGCCAAATCCATTGCCAGCGGGCAAGAGCAGGTAATAAAAGTAATTGACCTCAACCGTACAGATGAACTGGAGGGCTTTAGCTTCCTGGCCAGTGATACCAGCGGTTTTGCGGTTAGCTCATCACGTACAAACAATGTCAATGCCATGCACATTGCCTGGTAATGCTATATCATCATCCACTAAAACTAAAGGCATGGAAAAAAGAATGAGGAAAGAATCTGTTGAACATCGCAGAAAGCAACTACTGGGCGGTGTTTTAATACTGGTCTGCGCGCTGCTGTTGACCAACGTCCATTTATATGCTGCAGGAAGGCCGTTGAACACCCCGTTGCGGGTATTGCGCATAAGCGGCACCGTTACAGATGAAAAACAACAGCCCCTGGCAGATGTAAGTGTGATGATAAAAAATACCAGCCGGGGTGTTACCACCAATGCACAGGGACAATTCTCTATTGATGCCAACGAGGGAAATATCCTTGTTTTCTCTGCAACCGGTTTTATTGCACAGGAGATAGCCGTCAGCGGTGCGCAAATGAATGTGCAATTAAAGTCTGACGTAAAAGTGATGGAAGAGGTATTTGTTGGCTATACCCGCCTGCGCAAATCAGATATCACCGGTTCCATCTCCAGTGTGAAAGCCAGTGAGCTTAACCTGAGTACGCCCACCATCAGCCAGGCGCTGGTAGGTAAGGTAGCCGGTGTGCAGGTAGCGCAGGTAAGCGGTGCGCCTTACTCCGGCGCAAAGATCAGGGTGCGCGGTATTGGCTCTATCAACGCCAGTTCTGAACCACTGTATGTGATAGACGGATACCCTGTGGGTGGCAATATCAGCCAGTCTGCCCAGGGCAATGGGGGCAACCAGACCAATGGCTATACACCCACCACTGCGGGCAATGATATTTTTATCAACCCGGAAGACATTGAGTCTATTGAAATATTAAAAGATGCTGCTTCTGCGGCCATTTATGGTTCACGTGCCTCGGGCGGTGTGGTGCTCATCACCACCAAGCGCGGTAAATCCGGCAGGGGAAAGCTGACCTATGATTACCAGGTTAGCAGCCAGCAACTGGCAAAAAAAGTAGACCTGCTCAATGCCAGCCAGTTTACAGACCTGTTTGTAAATGGAAGAAATGCAAATTATAAAGACATTCTTGTTTCAAAAGGAATTGCGTGGAACGATGCCTTCTATTCTGACGACAATGCCACCAGGATAACGAAAGCCGGCCAAACAGCCACCGGCTGTTCTGTTTGCATCATAAAAGATTTGTATGATTTTCCTTCGCAAAAGATCATCCAGCCAAAGTACAATACAGACTGGCAGGATGTACTATACCGCAATGCCCTGGTGCAGCGGCATAATCTTTCGTTCTCAGGCGGCAGCCAGAACACCCGTTACCTCATCAGCGGTGGCTATTTAGACCAGCCTGGTATTCTTAACAGCACCAGCCAGAAAAGAATCAACTTACGGGCAAATATAGACGCAGATGTTACAAAGAAACTAAAAGTAGCTTCCAGCGTCTTCATCACCAATACAAAAAACAGGGAAGTGCAGGAAGGACGTTTTAACCAGGGCCCCATACTGGGTGCGCTGGTATACATGCCCATCTTTCCGGCCTACAATGCAGATGGCAGCCTGGCCCTTGCCAATACCGGCGCAGGTGCGCAGACAGATGGTTATGCCTATGCTTTCCAGGGCATTGAAAACCCACTGGCCCTGGCGCAGCGCGTTAATATTACAAGAAAAGGCACCCGCGCAGTATACAATGCCAACAGCACGTATGAAATCATTAAAAACCTTTCTTTTAAAGTAAATCTTGGCGCAGAAACGTATACGGAGAAGTATGAGTACTACTACCCTACTAACCTTAGCAATGGTATCAACCCTGCCGGTAGCGCCCAGTCTATTCTTGCTGCCAATGCAAGCGCCCAGTTTTTACAGGTAGAGGATAAACTGGCAGAGTTTACACTCAATTATAAAAAGCAACGTGGCAAACATAGTTTTGATGCGCTGGCCGGTTATACAGCGCAGAAAACAGACCAGGATGTGGTAGCCGTTGCCGTAAAAAATTTTACCAACGACCTGGTACCGGAAATTACTTCAGGCGGTTCTACTGCCGGCGATTTTTCACGCTTGCCCGGCACCGGCAAATCTACCACCACCCTTATTTCTTACCTGGGCAGGCTGGTCTACAATTACGATCGCCGTTATTTTTTGATGGGCTCTTTTCGCAGGGATGCCTCATCACGTTTTGGTCCGCTCAACCGCTGGGGTAATTTTGGATCGGTTTCCGCCGGCTGGACAATTTCCAATGAATCTTTTTACAACGATTGGCTGGGTGCAGGCTCCACGCTAAAACTGCGCGCCAGCTGGGGACTTACCGGCAACAACAACCTGCCCAATTACCTGTATGAACAGGGACTAACAGGTACCGGTGGTGAACCCATTGGCAGTACAGTGTACAATGCCACCTGGGCCGGCAATATTGCAGATGCACGCCTCGGCTGGGAAACCACCCGGCAGTACAATATAGGATTGGATGCCACGGTGATGCATAACCGCATATCTGTTATTGCCAATTATTATATCAGTAAATCTTCTGACCTTCTCTACCGCCAGAATATTTCTGCTTTGTCTGGTGCCAGTTCTATCTGGACCAATCTCCGCAATTCTAACCTCCAAAACAGCGGTGTAGATCTGCAGGTAGATGTAAAGCTTATAGACAGCAAAGATCTCAGCCTCAACTTTAGTGGCAATATCACGGCCAATAAGAACAAGGTCATCAGCCTGGGCGGCGCCAGCGAAATACAAACCAATGGTGCAGAGCGCAGCTATATTACGCATGTTACACGCGAAGGAGATCCGGTGGGTTCATTTTATGGCGTACAGGTGGCGGGCATGGTGCGTGAAAAAGATATGCCGGGTATCAATGCAGACCTGGCGGTGTACAAGGCCAATGGAAATAAATTTCCTGCCAATTACAAAATGCAGGGCTTTCCCATTTCCACTTTTTCTACCACGCCCTTAAACCCCGGTGATCTTTATTTTGTAGACAAAAATGGTGATGGCATTATCACAGATGCAGACAAGGATGTGATTGGTACCCCATATCCCAAATTTACGTATGGTTTTGGTGTTAATGCCACGTATAAAATAATCGACTTCAGCGCTTCCTTCAACGGTTCAAAGGGAAACCAGGTGCTGGATGGACAGGATTATTATATCCGCAATATGGAAGGTTCCGGCAACCAGTATGCAGTGGTAGACCAACGCTACAGGAGCGAAGCCAACCCCGGCAATGGTCATGAGTACCGTGCTTCACGCGGTGGCTCACAAAGTAACAGCACAAGGCTCTCCGACTACTACCTGCAAAGCGGTTCATTTTTCCGCTGCACCAATCTAACGGCGGGGGTTAACCTGGGTTCACTGAGCCTTGTAAAGAAAGCAAGCCTCAATGGGTTGCGCGTATATGTATCCGTAGACAATGTATTTACCGTTACCAAATACCTTGGCTATAACCCTGAAGTAGATTTTAACAACGGTTCTAACCTTACACCTGGTGTGGATTATGGAAAATACCCGCTGGCGCGTTCATTTAACGCAGGCATCAAACTTCAATTCTAACTTATTTAAACAGCATATTATGCGCAGGTTGATAATAGTAACCATTGTATTATTGCCACTTACCTTTGGCAGCTGCAAAAAATCTTTCGTAGAACAAACAAACCCCAATGCAGTATCTGTAGACAACGGCTACCAGACCGAAGCCGATATTACCACGGGCCTCTATGGCGTATACCAGGCACTGCGCAGCAGTAACTGTATTGGCGAGGGAGCGCAGCTATGGACAGACGATCGGGCTGATGATATCAACACCACAGACAACCAGTCGAACAACAGAAAGCCCTTCCAGTTCACCGCATTTTCACTGGTGCCCAGCAATAGCTATCTCTACTCACACTGGGCCGCGTTGTACACGCCCATATCGCGGGCCAACCTGGTGCTGGCTGCCATCAACAAGATTCCGTTTGCCGCCGAAGCCACCAAAACGCAATACATCGCAGAGCTGAAATTTATCCGCGCGCTGATGTATTTTAACCTGGTAAAAGAATTTGGCGATGTGCCGCTGGTAACGGAGAGGCTAACAACCCCCGAGCAGGTGCAGGCACTCACTACCAGGGTTAAACGGGAAACAGTGTATGCACAGATAGTGGCTGATTTAAAAGATGCCGCCGGCAGCAATTTGCCCGTGGTGCAGAATGCTGCCAATAAGGGACGTGTGTCTTTGCAGGCAGTGAATGGTTTGTTAGGGCAGGTCTACCTTACCATGGCTACCAGCCTGGCCAGCGCCAACGCGGCCGACAATTTGAACAATGCAAAGAACTACCTGCTGGCTTGTTTCAACCAAAAAACATTTACCAATCTCAGCGATATCCCCTTTGCAGATGTATTTGATGTAAATAAAAAATCTACCAACGCGGAGATCATTTTCCAGATTGTGTACAAGCAGGGAGATGCCCTGTATTCTTCTGCACTGGCCAGGAATAACCAGGCTAAGGGCGAAACGCTGATCTCACAATTTCCTTCACAGGGTGCCGGCGGACTGCTTACCAGGGACCTGCTCAATGAGTTGGAAAGTGGAGATGTACGCACCACTTACTCGGTAAAGCTGGCGCCAGCCACTTCCAATTATTATATTACCAAGTTCAGGGATGCCAGTGCCGCCGCTGGTACACTTGGATATGGAGGCAACGATTGGATTGTATTACGTTATGCAGACATTATCCTGAACCTTGCAGAAGTATACCTGTACCTGGGTGATAATGCCAATGCCATCAAATACCTGAACATGGTACGTGCAAGAGCGTTGAGGCCGGATTATGCCACTATGATGACTGACCCAGTGTACGCTGGCCGGTATCCAACCCTGAAGCTGGCCATTTTGCATGAGCGCAGAATTGAACTTGCATTTGAACACCATCGCTGGCATGATCTTACGCGTTTTTTTACGCCCACAGAACTGGTCAACTATTTTAAAAGTAAAAACCAGGCAGACTATGATAACTCGCCGCTGGCCAATTTCAGCAGCAAGGATTTTTATTTTCCGATACCACTGGCCGAGGTAAAACTGAACCCGGAAGCCATGCCGCAAAATCCGGGTTATTGATGAACACAATTATTCACCAAACACTAATAATAAGCCCTGGTAGTTTCCGGGGCTTTTTTGTGCAGCGTAAATAAATTGCCATTGGCACACGTATCTTTAAAACCATGACGGCACTGGAAACCTATATCCAACTTTACTTTAGCGTAGCCAATGATGAGCTTGCGCGCATCAGCCAGTTCTTTACACCTGTTACTGTGCAGAAAGGAGATTATTTCCTGCGGGCCGGCCGTTACTCAGACCGGCTGGGGTTTGTACAATCCGGGGTGTTGAGAGAATACGTGGTGCGCGATGAAAAGGAAATCACCAAGTGGATTTCCACGCAGGGTTATTTTGCGGTAGACATAGCGAGTTTTGTTTTTCAGCAACCCGCGCGCTGGAACCTGCAGGCGCTGACCGATGTAGAATTGTACGTTATCTCCAGTGAAGATTATAAACGCATTCATACCGTATTGCCCCGCTGGGCAGAACTGGAGAAGCTGTTCATCGCTAAATGTTTTACTGTGCTGGAGGAGCGCATCATCACCCATCTTTCTATGAGCGCCGAAGAGCGTTACCAGCAATTATTCAATTTCAACCAGGAATTGTTTAACCAGGTACCGCTGCAATACCTGGCATCTATGCTGGGCATGACGGCGGAAACGCTGAGCCGCATGCGCAAGAAAAAAATCAACCGGTAGCCCGCCCTCCTGCATTTGCTGAAGTTCTTGATATTTGTCAAGCCAGCGCCCTGCATTTGCTTTCATCTTTGTGTTGTCAATGTATTTAAACAAAAACAAGCAATATGAAAGCAATTAATCAGCAGGCACCTGTTCAATGTACGCAATCAATTCTTATCAATGCAAGTGCTGCAACAGTATGGCAGTGGCTTACCGGCATAAATGAATGGAGCCAATGGCAGCAGCAGATTCCGGTAGCAAAGGCAGCAGGCAAGGTAGCGGCAGGTACTCCATTTCATTGGAAGACCGGTGGTGCCACCATAAGATCCACCGTGCATACCGCGCAACCTTTTACTTCTTTTGGATGGACGGGCAATACGATGGGTTTGTATGCCATCCATAACTGGACACTGCAAGAGCAGGTTGACGGCAGCACGTTGGTGCGTGTAGAAGAAAGCATGGAAGGCTGGCTGGCAAGACTTTTCAAAAAATCTTTTAATAAAAACCTTGCAACGGGCATGGCTTTCTGGCTGGCGGCATTGAAAACCGTGGCGGAGAAGAGATAGCTACCGATGCGTTGAAAATGCGCGGTTGTACTTGTTGAATGAAGCGCCGTGTGCTGATGGTAGTAATGTCAACAGGAATATTCTTCTGATACCTGAAATTTTAAAAACTGCGTTTTTGGCTTATATTGTTACGCTATGATTTCCGTTTTAACTAGAAGACCTGACGGGTAAATAAGCCTTTTAATGGACGAAAATAATCTTCTCAAGACAACTATTAAGTCGTCTATTTTTGACAGGCACCGCGAGCTTATTATTGATAATGAAGCAATAAGATTCGACAAGCATGATCTAATCTCGGCACCACCTGCTGTTATCCTTAAAAAA
>DATJGC010000351.1:0-13233 GCA_035495345.1 Chitinophagaceae bacterium
AAACTTTGGAAATTCCTTTCCTTTGGTTAACTGCTCATGTACAAATGCTACGGCGTTCATATCTTTAAAATTTATAGGACGGCGAAGGTAGTCAATATTTTTTATTTCGCGTGATAAACTGGGAAAAAAGTGAAAATTCAAAAGTAAAAAGGAAAAATTCAAGAGGCCAGATTCAAAAAACGAGACGCCCTCTGCCAGCGCTGTTCGCGCTGGGCGATATAAGACCTCTTCTCTCTCATCCAGGCAAAAGCCCTTTTCCCTCCTTTCTCTCTTAGTCTCGTATTCTCCTTTTCTCCTTTGTCTCTTAGCACCGCTCTTAGCCCTTACCGCGCTACATTCACTGCTCTTTTCTCCCTGATAACGGTTACTTTAATCTGGCCGGGGTAGGTCATTTCTGTCTGTATCTTCTGGGCTATTTCAAAAGACAGTCGGTCGCTGTCTGCGTCGGTCACTTTATCTTCTTCTACAATTACCCGCAGCTCACGGCCCGCCTGTATGGCATAGGCTTTTTCTACCCCCTGGTAAGTCAGCGCCAGGCTTTCCAGTTCTTTGATACGCTGGAGGTACTGCTGCATAATCTCCCTGCGGGCGCCGGGGCGGGCACCGCTGATGGCATCGCAGGCCTGTATGATGGGAGAGATTACATATTGCATCTCCATTTCATCATGGTGCGCGCCAATGGCATTTACCACGGCGGGGTTCTCACCATATTTTTCGGCAATCTTGGCGCCCAGCAATGCGTGGCTTAACTCACTTTCTTCATCGGGCACTTTGCCAATATCATGTAACAAACCGGCGCGTTTGGCCAGTTTGGGGTTCATACCCAGTTCTGCTGCCATGGTAGCGCAGAGGTTGGCTACTTCACGACTGTGCATCAGCAGGTTTTGTCCGTAAGAAGAGCGGAAGCGCATCTTGCCTACAATGCGTACCAGTTCTTTATGAAGACCGTGAATGCCCAGTTCAATCACTGTGCGTTCGCCAATTTCCATGATTTGTTCTTCAATCTGGCGGCGGGTTTTTTCCACCACTTCCTCAATACGGGCGGGGTGAATACGGCCATCGGCCACCAGGCGCTGGAGGCTAAGGCGGGCAATTTCCCGGCGCAATGGGTCGAAGGAAGACAGTACAATGGCTTCCGGGGTATCATCCACAATCAGGTCTACGCCGGTAGCGGCCTCAATGGCGCGGATATTACGTCCTTCCCTGCCAATGATCTGGCCTTTTATTTCGTCGCTTTCCAGGTTAAAAACGGTAATGGAATTTTCAATGGCCTGTTCTGCAGCGGTGCGCTGGATAGACTGAATGATGATCTTGCGGGCCTCTTTGTTGGCCTTCTGGCGCGCATCATCAATAATTTCCTGTTGCAGGCCGAGGGCGCGGGTTTGCGCTTCGTGCTTAAGGCTTTCAATCAGCTGTGTGCGGGCATCTTCGGCAGATAACTGCGCCACTTTTTCCAGGCGGCGGATATGCTCTTCCTGGTGTTTCTCCAGTTCTGTGCGTTTTACATTAATTACCTCAATCTGGCGGTTAAGGTTTTCTTTGATGGCCTCGTTCTCTTTTATTTGTTTGTCTAGGCCGGTCTCTTTCTGGGCAATGGTAATTTCCTTTTGTTTCAGGCGGTTCTCACTTTCGCCCATTTTGCGGTTGCGTTCCAGCACCTCGCGGTCGTGATCTGATTTAAGCTGAACAAATTTTTCTTTGGCCTCCAGTAATTTTTCTTTTTTTAAAGTCTCTGCCTGCACCTGGGCATCACTGATAATTTTTTGGGCCTGCTGTTCTGCTTCCTGTACTTTATGCTGTGTGTTTTTTGCGAATACCAGTTTGCCCACTAGAAATCCTGCAAGCAGGGCAACTGCGCCAACTATAACCAATAGTATGGTAGAATCCATCGAGTTTGTTTTTAATACGGTTTACAATCCTTTTATTTTTTCTCTCCAAGCGCATAGTTATGAGTAAAATAAATTAGGTAGCTGGCGAAAATACAAAAGATACAGCATATAATAAGTGTTGAAATTTTCATAAATGAGCGGTGGACATCAGGCCGTTGGCGTAATTTGCTGCCTTTAAATAATAAACCTGCATGAAAAGAATTGTATTGGTAGGGTTCGTTTCCTTCCTTGTGCTGGCTACAAAAGCGCAGTCTGCAAGATTCATTATAACCGGTGATCTGAGCGCTGTAAAGGCACCGGCAGACTGGGTGTATCTTTCTTATTACCTGGCAGACCGGCAGGTGAAAGACAGCTCGCCCGTGCGGGGGAACAAATACGTGTTTGAAGGAAAGATATCTGAGCCTGTACTGGCCCGCCTGAGTGTAAAATACAAGGCCGGCAACATGGGTACTGCCCCCGTGCCGGTAAACAGTAAACGAGACTATGCCTCTGTTTTTCTGCAGCCTTCTATCATTAAAGTGGTTTCTGTAGATTCTTTTTCTAACGTACGCGTAAGCGGTTCTGCGGCTGATGATGAATACCGCCGCCTGGAAGCCATGGCCGCGCCCTATAACCAGCAACTGGATGAACTGTATGCCCGCTTTTCGGAAGCACGTAAAAGCAAGAACGATGCGTTGGCCGCCTCGCTGGAGGCCAACATAGACAGCCTGGACGCTGCCGCCAATGAAGCCATTTATGGAAAATATGTAAAGGAACACCCCAATTCTCCGCTGGCCATGTACGCCTTTAAGAACTGGGCCGGGTATGAAATAGACGCTGCAAAAGTAGAACCCGTGTTTGCCAGTTTGCCCGCGGCCGTACAAAAATCTGCTTCCGGCAAAGACATGATGGAAAAGATAGCCATTGCCAGGAAGACGGGCATAGGGCAGCTGGCGCTCGACTTTACACAAGCAGATACCTTGGGCAACCCCGTTACCCTTAGTTCACTCCGCGGCAATTACCTGCTGATAGATTTCTGGGCTTCCTGGTGCGGTCCGTGCAGAAGGGAAAACCCACACCTGGTAAAAGCTTTTCATAAATACAATGGCAAGGGCTTTCGCGTACTGGGTGTTTCATTAGACAGGCCCGGCGATAAAGAAAAATGGCTGCAGGCCATCCGCACAGACGGACTGGCCTGGACGCAGGTATCTGACCTGCAATTCTGGAACAATGCCGTGGCCAGGCAGTACGGTATACAGGCCATCCCCCAAAATCTTTTGCTTGACCCCTCCGGTAAGATCATCGCCAAAAACCTGCGCGGCGCTGCGCTCGAAAAAAAATTGGCAATGATTTATCCTGATTAACACAACCAAACATTTAGCATTCTCTTCTTGTTGTTGATGGCCGCGGCAGTATGGCCGCGTCAGCGCAACACATTTATTTAACCTACAATCATTATGACAAAAGGAATCTACGTATCACTACTCATGCTGGCTACCGTTGCCGGCAGTGCCCACGCACAAAAAATTTCGGTTACAAAAGGCCAGAAACTGGAAACAGTTACCACTACCAAGATGAGCATGGAAGTAATGGGCCAGTCTATGGACAACGAAAGCACCGCCACCAGTAATATAGAAGTAAAAGATGTAACCGCAGACGGTTACCTTTTTACCAATACCATACGGCGCATGACCATGAAGGGCAGTACCATGGGCCAGGATATCAGCTTTGACTCAGACAAAAAAGAAGACATGGATGGCCAGATTGGCCAGGCACTGAAAGACCAGATTGGCAACCCGCAGGAAATACAGGTAGATAAAAAAGGAAAGGTATCAGGTTTGCAGGAAGCTGCCGATAAGAAAGCCGGCGCCGGTATGGCAGGCATGATGGGTATGTCTGGCGATATTGCCAAAGGACAGCCCTATCCCATACTGATACAACTGCCCGCCAACGCGGTAAAACCCGGTGATAGCTGGACAGACTCCAGCGGCAGCCCCGCCACCATTAAAACGGTAACTGTGTATACGCTCAAAAGCGTTTCTGCAGACGGCGCAATGGTAAGTTTTAACGGCACACTCACCAAGAATGGCACCATTGAACAAAACGGCATGGAAATTCAAATGGATATGACAGGGACTACAAAGGGAGAAGCCACGTACGACAGCAATACCGGCCTTTTAAAGACTACCACCAGCACTTCAGATGTAAAAGGTAATCTTGGCATCATGGGCCAGTCGGCGCCACTAACGGGCACCATTACCGCAAATATTGTGGCAAAAAAGTTATAAGACTTTAGTGATTGATAGCATTTTATTAAGCGGCGGCCGGCAGGCGGCCGCTTTTTTTTTGCGCTGCTGCTGCAAAGATTGTAGACGATGCTATTGCTCGCCGGCCAGTTCACGGTCTAACTGTAGCTCCAGCTTTTCAAGCTTTTCTGTTATCTCGTTTACCGCGGGGAGGCTGTTGCCAGACTGCTGGGTGGCATACCAAAGAACCACCATGCCAATATAATCCTGCATGTCTTTGCCAGCAAACTGGGTCTTAAACTCAATGATTTTATCATTTATCAGCTTGATGGTTTTTCTTACCACTTCTTCATCTTTTGGCTCTACACGTACCCTGTAAGTGCGGTCGCCCAGCAAAAGATTTATAGCAATTAATTCTTCCATAAGTTGTTGGTTTCAAAATGATTTTATATATTTAATCACACATTATCCACTCAAAATGTATCCAATATCGAATTGAAATAAAATCCATCCACCTAAATTAACCGCCATGTTTGCCAAAGTTAAGTCGCCCGTCTTTATTGACTCCCTCAAATTTGAAGTTTCCACCTCTGCGCCGTCCTTTCTCAAAGCAGTTTTAAAAGATGATACCGGCAGCGTTTGCAGCACTTTTGAAAGAAATGTAGCCAAAGAAGAAAATGAGTTAACCTGGCGCAACCTCAATGAGCTGCCCTATGGTGTATACACCCTGGTCTTGTCTCACGGAGAAGATGAAATGCAGGTGCGACTGGTAAAGAGGGTTTAACCTTTACTCACTCAATATTGCTATACACCGGTCTATTTCCCTGATGTACTGGTTGATCTTTTTTTCAAGATCTTTTTTGTCCTGCTCACTCATATTATTGGTGGCTGTTTTCAGAATGGCCACCTTTTGCTCCAGGTCTTCTATCTGCCGGCTGCGTTCTGTATGCAATGCCCTGATATCATTGAGCTCCTTCTTCAGCTTCTCATTTTCTTTCTGCACATACCGGTATTGTTTCAGCAGTTGCTGAAGCTTTTCAGTGATGCGTTGTATGTGTTGTTCCAGTGGATTCATGCCATATGCTTGGTACAGCCGGAAACAGTGAGTCCTTGCAGTGAATGCCTGAAATCTTCCCCTGCCGGCGCTTATTTGCGTATTTCTGCCTGCAGCTCCGTTTCCAGGGCGTTCATTATTTTTTGCATCATGCCGTCTATCTCTTTATCGGTCATGGTTTTTTCATCATCCAAAAAGGTAAAGCTGATGGCGAGCGATTTCTTATCCTTACCTAATTTATCGCTTTCAAACACATCAAACAACTGCATGGCCTGCAGCTTGTTTATTTTTATCTTTTTTACCGTTTGCTCAAGGCTTTCATAGGCCATTTGCTTGGGCACTACCAGCGCCAGGTCTCGCTGTACCGGCAATTGTTTTGGCAGTTCAGTGGCGGTAATGGTTTCTTTTTGTGCCAGCAGCGACAATACATCCGTCCAGAAAATATCTGCAAACCAAACCGGCTGTTTGATATCAAAAAGTGCCAGGGTTTTTTTACTGGCCGCTCCAAAACGGGCAACCGTCATTGATTGAACGTTTATTTCTACGCAATAATCCAGCTTGGCATTTTCTGCGCGCGTAAACGAAATATTTGTGTAGCCCAGTGAACTGAACAATTGCTGCATGAGCCCTTTTACGTAATAAAAATCTGTATGGTGGCCCTTTGCCTTCCAGGTATCATAACTGGTTTGGCCGGTAATATAAAGACTAAGGTGTTCCCGTTCCTGGTAGGGGCCGGGTACGGCATGGCGATAGGTTTTTCCATACTCAAAAAAACGCAGGTTGTAATTGCGCCGGTTCAGGTTATGGGCTATCGACTGCAAACCGGTTTCCAGCATGGAAGGGCGCATGATATTCAGTTCTGCGCTCAGGCTGTTCAGCATTTTTACAGCATCCGTTAATTCTGCTTCACTAAAGAAAGCACGATTGGTGATGGAGTTGGTGAAGATTTCGTTGAAGCCAAGGCCAACCAGGTAATTGGCGGTTTTCTCCTTGTAGATATAACGATAACCCTCTGTATCTACTGAAGGGGTAATGGTAATGCTGCTGGGTATTTCAATGTTATCATACCCATCTATCCGCATAATTTCTTCTACCACGTCTGCCGGTAAGTGTATATCCGGCTTGCTGTAGGGCGCTGCCACCCAGATATCATCCATTCCTTCCTTCATTACTTCAAAACCAAGGCCGGTAAGAATATCTTTTACCGTATCCTGGTGGTATTTTTTTCCGCTCAGCTTTTTCAGGTAATGGTGTTTCAGCTGTACCTGCACCTTCTCGCGCTTGTCTGGGTAATTGTCTACAATATCTGAGCTGATGCTGCCGCCGGCCAGTTCTTTTATAAGTAAGGCGGCGCGTTTAAGCACCTGTACCGTATTGCTGATGTCTGTATTCTTCTCAAAACGGATGGCAGCATCGGTACGCAGGCCATGCCTGAAAGATGTTTTCCGGATATCTATCGGGTTAAACCAGGCGCTTTCCAGGAATATGTTTTTGGTGGATGCTTTTACGCCGCTGGTGCTTCCGCCAAATACACCGGCGATGCACATGGGTTCAACGGTATTACAGATCATGAGGTCTTCTGCTGCCAGTTTGCGTTCTTTTTCATCCAGTGTTATAAAGGGCGTACCCGCGGGCAGGTTCTTTACAATCACTTTATGCCCGGTGATGGCATCAGCATCAAATGCATGCAGGGGCTGACCGGTTTCATGCAGTACAAAATTGGTGATGTCTACAATGTTGTTTATCGGCCGAAGGCCAATAGCACGCAGCTTATGCTGTAACCAGGCCGGACTTTCCTTTACCGTAACCCCGCTGATGCTAACGCCGCTGTAGCGCTGGCAGGCATTGCTGTTTTCAATACTCACGGTAATGGGTAACTGGTTATTATCCGGGCGAAAAGAATTGCTCGACGGCGTTTTAACCCTGCTGTCTTTTTTATCATGGTGGGTAAGGTAGGCACATACATCACGTGCCACGCCCAGGTGGCTCATGGCGTCCATACGGTTGGGCGTAAGGCCTATTTCATAGATCCAGTCTGTATAGGGCTGAAAGTAAGTAGCAGCGGGGGTGCCGGCTTTTATATTGGCGGGCAATACCAGTATGCCTGCATGGTTATCGCTTAGGCCAATCTCATCTTCCGCGCAAATCATTCCGTAGCTTTCTTCGCCTCTTATACGGGCCAGCTTCATGGTAACAGGGTCAGCATTTTTTGGGTAGATGGTGCTGCCCACCGGCGCTACCACCACTTTCTGGCCTACTGCTACATTGGGCGCACCGCACACTATTTGTACTACCTGGTCGGTACCCAGGTTTACGCGGGTTATTTTTAATTTATCTGCATTGGGATGCTGACTGCAGGCAACAACTTCGCCAACCAACAGCCCTTTTAAACCTCCTTTCAATTCTTCATAGGGTTCCAGGCTCTCCACTTCCAGCCCCAGTGAGGTAAGAATTTTGCTCAGTCGTTCAGGTTCAATCACCAGGGGCAGGTATTCAGAAAGCCAGTTGTAAGAGATAGTCATACTGTTGCGTCAATTTCAATTTGGCGCAAAGATAAACAAGTAGTAAGGTAAAAAACGGGTTGGGGCTAATTGCGTAAGAATTCAATACGGGCTGGCTTTGTACTATTCAACGGGCGCCTGCACCAGATGGCGCGCCGGAAGGCCGATGCAAGCCTTCTTTAAATTTTTGGTTTTTTGCGTGCAGATATAAGTTATAACTAATTTAGTGCTTTGCTATTAACAACATGAAAGAAAAGAAACTGCACCCGGCTTCCATTGTAATTTTTGGCGCCAAAGGAGATCTTACCCGTCGCAAACTGATACCAGCCCTCTTTAACCTGTTTTTGGGCAACCATTTGCCAGACATGTTCAATATTCTTTGCGTTGATTACCTGCCCGTAACGCCCGAGGCTTTTAGTGATGACCTGCGCGAAGGGGTGGACAGTTTTTCGAGAAATGGCAAGGCAGACCCTGCCGTTTGGGCGGCCTTCAGCAAGCGACTGCAATACCTGCAGGGAGATTTTACCAACCCTGAAACCTATTTGCAACTGAAAACCCAGCTGGCCAGCTTTGAGAACCTGCATCCGCGGCAGGGCACAAGGGTTTTCTATTACGCGGTGGCGCCACGTTTTATTGAAACCATTTCTGAAGGGCTGTACAAAGAGAAAATCTGCACCAACCGCCAATTACACCGGATAGTGATAGAGAAGCCATTTGGTACCGATTTGGTTACTGCGCAAAGCCTGAACCGTTTTTTGCAAAAGCGTTTTGCAGAAAAACAATTGTACCGCATAGATCATTACCTGGGCAAGGAGACCGTGCAGAATATACTGGCCTTTCGGTTTGCCAACCATGTCTTTGAACCATTGTGGAATAACCAGTTTATAGACCATGTGCAGATAAGCGTGGCAGAGTCGGTAACCGTTGGCAGCAGGGGTGGATACTATGATGCTGCCGGGGCCATCAGGGATATGATACAAAATCACCTGCTGCAACTGCTTTGCGTTATTGCCATGGAATGCCCGGTAAAGTATGAGCCGGAGATCATCCGCAATGTAAAGGCGAAGGTGCTGAAAGACATAAAAATTTATCGCCCGGAAGACGTATTTAAAGACGTGGTGCGCGGGCAGTACACAGATGGGCAACTGAACGGTCAGCCGCAAAATGCCTACCGTGCAGAAGAGCATGTTTCTGCTTCTTCCGTAACGGAGACCTATGTGGCCGCGCGTATGTTTATCAATAACAAACGCTGGAAAGGCGTTCCCTTTTTTCTGCGTACAGGCAAGGCCCTGCAGCGACAGGCCTCGGTAATTGTTATCCAGTTTAAGGATTCGCCCTATAAAATTTTTAAGGATGATACGGTGCCCAACCGACTAATCATCAGCATACAACCAGAGCAGGAAATAAGCCTTCTCTTTGAAAGCAAGATACCTGGCCTGCAAATGAAACTGACCCCGGTAGAAATGGATTTTATGTACAAGGATGCCTATACGCAGGAAATACCGGAGGCCTATGAAACCCTTCTGCTGGATGTATTGGAGGGAGATGCCACATTGTTTATGCGGGCAGACCAGGTAGAAGCTGCCTGGAAAGTGGTGATGCCGGTGATCAATGCCTGGAAGCGGTACCCTGCCAAACAGCTTCGTTTTTATGAGCCGGGTAGCTGGGGACCGGTGGCCGCCGACAAACTGCTGAAGCCCTTTGCCAAAGACTGGATACTATTGCCGGGTGAAGCGGTGGCCGTTGGTAAGCCGGTAAGCGTTTAGAAAAATACGCCTTCCATTAATGTTTTGTTGCCCTCCACTTGCGGTTGCTGCGGGTATTTAATCTTACGCAATTGTTCGTTCACCTGCGTAACCAGTGAACGTAAACTGCGGGTCTTGCCATTGGCCGAGTGCAAAGCCTGCAGCAGGAAATAAGTGAGCGCGCCATTGGCACGTTTCTTAAAAACTGCATCGGCACTTTCCTGGTTGCTTTTGCAGCCGCTGATGAGTGCAAGGTTCAGTGCAGGTGCAATGGCGGCCAGCTCCTGCACCTTTAATTTGGGGGATGCCTTTACCTTGATGGTTCTTTGTGCGATGTCTGGCGGCGGCTGCATGCTTCTCATTTTAAAAATACCATTGTCTGCAAGATTTACTTCCCTGGAAAGATCCTGTGAATGGCAGGAGTCAGACACCCATATAAAGGAAACACCTGCCGGGATGGAGGCAAACAGCTTATTAAATTCTTTGTCTTTGAGTGCCGTGGCATCGGTCCAGTTGAAGTCATACGGACAAATCACTTCATCCAGCCGGTCGGGCTCACCATTGGTAGACAGGGTAGGCATCTGGGCGCCATGGCCACTGTATTGAAAAAACAACTGATCCCCTGCCGCTGCATCCTGCAGCAGCCATTGCAAGCCGTTTAGTATATTCTCTTTGGTGGCGGCTGCATCTTGCAGCAGCCTGATATTGGCCTCGTCAAAACCTCTTTCTTTTTGCAGAAATTCAGCCATGTCATGGATATCATTGATGCAACCGCGCAAGACATTGCGTGGGTCTGGGTACTGGTTGATGCCGGTTAAAAATGCTTTTTTCATGGCAATAGATATTTGGGTTGGTGAAAGAGCAAATTCAAGTAAAGGAAGAGCGCTGATTCAAATATGAGACAGCAGGTGCAGAACAACAATACCCTTTAGCGGGTACTGAATGGCGTTCATCTTGTACGGTAAGGAAGGCGCAGCTTACCACGAAGAACCGGCTGTTTACCGTGGGCAACTCGCTGAGTCGGGAATTTCTTCCACAGTTTATAAGTGTTTCTATGCAGTGTTCACGCGGGTTACAGGTCATTGGCAGGCTGAAAACCGTTACAGGTAAGCCTGTCAGGATTTATAAAACTAAAAATCGCCGTTTCATGGTAGTTCCACGGCAGGCAAAAACACTTGTTCTGCGTAAAACTGCGCGGCTGCTGCATCTTGGAACAATGGCATTGCAACCAAATATTTTCCTGCATTTTCTTTTGCACCGCCGGTGTGTATATTCTTTGGGAAAGGGTGCTGAATTAATTTAAATTGTGCATAAGCCCGTGCAATCCTGTGGGTAACCCAAATTGTTGGTGGATTACGCGTGAATGGGCTGGTAATAAATTTTAGATTGGGATTTGTTTTTTTAGCGCTTGAATGCAGTCTATATTCGCCGTCCTGTTTTCGGGTAACAATTCCTTAACATCAAAAACGGGTGTAGGAACTGGCAGAAAAACGAAGCGTCACAGCAGAAAACAGGCCATAAATCCACGTCCAAAAAAAGCCAGCGCCTGAACCAGAAACCTTTGCTTTAACCCATTCTGCCTGGAACAACTATGGATTTAACGAACCTAAATAAAGAGCGTGCCAAGAGCCGGCGCAAGAGTTCAATTGATGTAAGCACCATGGTATATGGCAAGGTGCCACCGCAGGCCAAAGACCTGGAGGAGGCTGTACTGGGTGCCATTATGCTTGAAAAGAGTGCGTTTGATACGGTGGCGGAAATTCTAAAGCCTGAATGTTTTTATATTGATGCACACCAGCGTGTTTTTAAGGTGATGCAGGGTTTGCAGCAAAAAAACCAGCCGATAGACATTCTAACGGTAGTAGAGGAGCTGAAAAGCAAGGAGGAGCTGGAAACTGTGGGCGGTCCTTATTTTGTAACCCGCCTTACCAATGCCGTGGTGTCAAGCGCCAATATTGAAGCGCATGCCCGCATCATTCTGCAGAAATTTATTCAGCGTGAGCTTATCCGCATCAGCGGCGAGATTATCAGTGACTCTTACGAAGATTCTACCGATGTTTTTGACCTGCTGGATGAGGCAGAAGGCAAGCTGTTTGAAATTACCAATAATCACCTCCGCAAGAATTTTGATAAGATAGACGATGTGCTGGTGAAGACCGTGGCGCGGATTGAGGACATGCGGCACAAGAACGAAGACATTACCGGCGTGCCCACCGGCTTTCCCACCTTAGACAAGGTTACCTATGGCTGGCAGAGCACAGACCTTATCATACTTGCCGCCCGTCCTTCAGTAGGTAAAACGGCATTTGCGCTTAACCTTGCCCGTAATGCCGCCCTGCACCCCACCAAACCAACGGGTGTTGCGTTTTTCAGCCTTGAAATGAGTGCCGGTCAGCTGGTACAACGTATCCTTTCTGCTGAAAGCGAGATCTGGCTGGAGAAAATTGCACGCGGTAAACTGGAAGAACATGAAATGAAGCAGCTCTACGCCAAGGGCATCCAGCGTTTGTCTGAAGCCCCCATTTTTATAGATGATACCGCCGCGCTCAATATTTTTGAACTGCGGGCCAAGTGCCGCCGGCTTAAAAACAAACACAATGTTGGCCTGATCATCATCGACTACCTGCAGCTCATGAGCGGGACCAGCAATGGCAGCAACAGCAACCGTGAGCAGGAGATCAGCAATATTTCCCGTAACCTGAAAGGCCTGGCCAAGGAACTGCAGGTGCCCATTATTGCGCTGAGCCAGTTGAGTCGTGCGGTGGAATCAAGAAAGGAAGGCAATAAGATACCGCAGTTGAGTGATTTGCGTGAGTCTGGTGCCATTGAGCAGGATGCTGATATGGTAATGTTCCTCTACCGGCCTGAATATTATGATATCAACCAGAACGAAATGGGCGAAAGCAATAAGGGAGAAACCCATGTGCGCATTGCCAAACACCGTAACGGTAGCCTGGAAAACGTTAAACTGCGCGCCTTACTGCATATTCAGAAGTTTATAGAAGATGATGAAAGCGGCGGGCAGCAGGGCTTTGGCGGTGGCAACTTCAAACGCATCCCGCCCGAGGGCGGTGCACCCGGTGCCGGCGGCGGGGCCAGGTTATATGTGCAGGCCGGCAGCAAAATGAACGACCTGCCCATGGATGATGATGACGCGCCGTTTTAAGAGACAATGAAAGGCAGGCTGTTAAGGAATTCCCCGGCCGCTGCAATATATTGGAGTAGTTAGTACATAAAAAAGTCTCCCCTGATACGGGAGCTTTTTTTTGCCCATACCGCAGCGCTTATTGTAACTTGCCCCGCACCATTATGACAATACCATTTTTCTTTGCGGCCGAAGCTGGCAGCAACGACAGTGCACTAACACTTGATGAAGATAACTCTCGCCATGCCGTAAGCGTGCTTCGCATGAAGGAAGGAGAACAACTTTATCTTACCAACGGCAAGGGTACCCTGCTAGCCGCCAGCATAACGGAAGCGCATAAAAAGAAATGCCGCATAGCCATCACCGGTATAGAGCAAACGGCAAAGCCGGAGCCTTCTACGGCCATTGGTATTTCATTGGTAAAAAACCCCGTGCGCTTTGAATGGTTCCTGGAAAAAGCCACAGAAATAGGCATTACTGAAATTTTTCCGCTGCTCTGCCAGCGTACAGAAAAGCTACATATAAGACCCAGCCGCCTGCAACAGGTTTTGGTAAGCGCCTTGCTGCAGAGCAGGCAAACATGGTTGCCGGTGTTGCATGCACCCATTACGCCACAGCAACTGATGAGCACCGTTAGTTATGCCCAGCAATTTATAGCGCACTGCATAGACAGT
>DATJGC010000352.1:0-4220 GCA_035495345.1 Chitinophagaceae bacterium
TTTGCCATTCAATTGGCCAAAGCAGGCGTAAATGTAATTCTCAGCGCTCGTTCTGTAGAAAAATTAGAAACCCTTGCCGCAACCATCACACAGCATTACGGCGTGGCCGTTTGGGTTTTTGCAGAGAATTTGGCCATCGCAGGCAGTGCAGAGCAGTTGTACAATGCCATAAAAAAACAGGGTTTAAAGATTGACCTCCTGGTAAACAATGCGGGTTTTGGCAGGTGGACAAATTTTTTAGACGAGCAAATTAGCACCTATGAAGAAATGATAGAACTGAATATCATTTCCTTAACTACATTAACCCAGCTCGTCATTCCAGACATGTTATCAAAAAAAGAGGGCGGTATTATCAATGTAGCATCTACAGGTGCTTTTCAACCCTGTCCCTACGTAACCACCTATTGTGCTACCAAGGCCTATGTGCTAAGTTTTTCAGAGGGCATCTATGGAGAATTTTATAAAAAAGGAATAACAATCACTGCGCTTTGCCCTGGAAATACCACCACTGGCTTCCAATCCATAGCAAAAGCCAACACCAAGGGTATGCGTGCAGACAAAGCAGAGACTGTAGCAAAACAGGGAATACAGGCAATGCTTAAAGGAAAGAGCTATACGGTAGTGGGTACAGACAACTATATAACGTCATTGTCACCCAGGTTTTTGACAAGAAAAGCAATCATTCATTTGGTGGCCCGCATGATGGGAAATAAAGTAAATTGGTAAAGAGGGAAGGGCTCGGGCGAAATAGGTCTTGTTCGAATTTACTGTTGATATGAAGCGAAGATGCAAAGTTCTAACTAATCAAAAAAACACCAAAAGCTAAGCTCACAGTTTTCACCTGCATATTTCGGTTTAGCCCCCTGGTGGATTTGCTGCCCATCAATCAGTCACCGCCGTGCCGATGCCGTAAATTGAATTTACATTCGTCTAACTATCAACTCTCCCAATCTTACGGCCAATTTGATACCGATCGCCTTGTATGGCCTTAATATTACAGGTAAAGAAATAAAATTGAGTTGCGATGCCTGAGTGCAATGACCGTTAACACATGCAATACCTTCTTAAGCTGTATTATTTATTTTTTTTCATGCTGTCGCACTTGAAATTTGTCCATAGCTGGTTCAGACCGATCCAAACGCTGTCAGTAAAAGGTTTCGGTGAAATTTCATTAAAAACAAACGTTTTATCTTGCCCTGGGCATAACCTAACATGAACGATGCAATTAAGGGTTATCGGTTTTTGCTCCATGTAATCCAGCATATGTATTGTACCTCTAAAGGTTTTAGCATCGCCCGGCGCTGTAATGATTGCCTTCATTTGAGATTGTACGGGGAAGAGTTTGTCGGATGGAATTTTTCGGGAGCTAATATTTCTACCTACAAGGCCACTGTAATAAGCCCTTAAATTACTGGCAACAATTGTTGCTGTCATTTGCGGCTTATTGTCTAAATACCACAAGAACCCATAGGTCCAATATTCATTACTCTTTACATTACCCCAACCAGGGGTAAACCTGATATCTTCTATTCCTTTGTATGGAATAGACGGTGCAAACTCTATGGGAATTAAGAAACGTTCAATATCCCAACCTTGTGGCATTTCAAGCAAGTAAGGCGCCTCCCATGTTTTTCCATCGAAATCGGGCTTGGGCTGTCCAAATGTTTCCAATGTAAATAGACAAAACAGTAACAGTAGGTAATTTTTCATATTCTGGTTTTAAAACAATGGTTCAACGCATCAAAACAGTATAGCTCTGTAGTATGCTGGTAAAGTGCTGTCTTAGAAATCCCTTTATGGTCAGAAAAAACGGATCGGGCCTGACCCAACATTATTCAAATATAAGTCCTCGTTACCTCAATGAGACCAATAATATGGTTATTAAACTCTGTCAATTCTTCGGCCGGCACCCAAAGCTCATTGTGAATTTCACCGCCGACATTCTGTATTGGATATCTCGAGGCAAAATAAGCATCAAAGAAAACTTTGTGACATACCCCGCGCCAGACGCTCGCAGGTTCCGATCCCTGGCTATCTGAATGACATATTCTTCGTTCATAACCGGATAAAAAATGGGTTGTTCAGGCAGCCTGGGTGGAAATATCGTCCATCCACTTTGTATAATCAATTCCAGTTCTTTAGGTCCGGCCGAAACAACGTTGGTGTATTATACATGTATTCTGTACAGGGTTTCAATCTCACTATAGCGCATATTTTGAGAGAAAAGCGGGTTTTGATAACCCAAAAAACATATAGGCAGCGCCTACCCGTTTGCATAATTCGATCATTTTTGTTGATTGCATTGAGGCAATGTAGAATTTAAGCAGTGTCCTCAGTGTGCAATAAAGGATGATTGGGGCTTTATTGCCTCACTTCAAGTTACCGAGTTCTATTTTAAGGTAGTCTACTAGCGGGTAGCCATTGGCGTGGTATTTGCAAAAGCAGTCGTTAAGCATAGAGTGGTGTCTGTTATGCTGGTTCCTGGATTTTTTACAATATGAATGAAGGAAGCTACTGTTGCTGCCATGAATGATGCCCCGGCCACTGGTGTTAACATATGCAATCGGCAGCATTCATTTGCTTCGGCAATTTATATTATCGGCAAGCCATGCAACTTTCAACTGCACATCCTCTACTTACCTCATTGATTCTACTAAAATTAAAAATTGTTTTTATGAAGAAAATTTTGCCGCTGCTGCTACTACTAAGTTCGCTTGGTATGTTGGCACAAGACTCTACAACTACCGCCATGCCCATGCAGGATAGCATGAGGACCCTGAAAATCACGAAAGATCATTATACTGTATCCGGCGGATTACTCGGTGCCGCCAATTTCAGTAAGTTTCGCATCACGGGTAACAATACCACTAACCTGAAATACAGTTTTAAACCCGGCTGGAGCGCAGGTGTATGGCTGAGCTTTCCACTGGGCAAAGTGGTGTCACTTGAACCACAGGGAATGTTCACCGTCCTTCACTATTCTCCCAATGTAAACACAGGCGCCCAGTTCCAGGGCAATATCAAGTATTTTTCAGTGCCCGTATTGCTGAAATTTCATGTTTCCCCCGGGTTCGCCTTCACCGTGGGACCGCAATTTGATTTCCTCAATGATAGCAAAGACACCTATGGCAACAGGTTCAAAACAAATTTCACCAGCAATAGCATCTCAGGAAGCGCTGGTATAGAAATAGCACCGCGCGCACCGGTTGTTATCTTCGCCCGGTATATCTATGGTATTACCAATATGGATTCAAGGACTACTCCTCCGGCTACAGACATCGAATACCACAACAGCACCTTGCAGGCTGGGTTGAAGCTGAAACTTTTTGGTAAGCATGTACCAGCAGACAGTGACGGAGACGGCATTAATGATAAAATGGATAAATGCCCCACCACTGCGGGATTGACAAGGTACCAGGGATGTCCTATACCTGATACAGACAATGATGGTATCAATGACGAGCTTGATAAATGCCCCTCACAGGCAGGTACGGCTAAATACAACGGTTGTCCGATACCCGATAAAGATGGCGACGGTATCAACGACGAAGTAGACAAATGCCCTACACAGGCTGGTCTTGCAAAATACAATGGTTGCCCGATACCCGATACAGATGGCGATGGCATCAATGATGAGGCAGACAAATGCCCTTCTCAGCCTGGTACTGCTAAGTACAATGGTTGCCCAATACCAGATAAAGACGGCGATGGCATCAATGATGAAGAAGACCTTTGTCCTGATAAGGCCGGTCCTGCCGCTTCAAAGGGTTGTCCGGTTGACCAGGTAGTGGTGCAAATTACTGCCGACTTTAAAAATATATTGTTTGATAATGGCAAGGCCACGATTCGCCCGGAATCTGATTCTGTGTTATCGCGTTCTGCTGATGTAATCATCAAACAAATTCCCAACTCTAACCTTTACATCGACGGTTATACAGACAATGTTGGAGGTGCTGCCTTCAACAAGAAATTGTCAAAAGCCAGGGCACAGGCGGTAGCAAATGCACTTATTAAATATGGTGTACCGGCCGACAGAGTGGTAGCACGCGGATTTGGTAAGGAAAACCCCATCTGCGATAATAAAACTGCTGAAGGAAGACAGTGCAACAGAAGAGTTGAAGTGGTGATAAGAAATGTAAACCAGAAGGAATCGCAAAAAAGTATCAAAGTAAGTAACAATTAGTAGCATATAGTGCTTAATAGAAAAAGGCGACTGCAAT
>DATJGC010000353.1:0-3441 GCA_035495345.1 Chitinophagaceae bacterium
TTACCAGACCTGGTAGCAGGTAATAACGGGCTAAACTCCCGTATCAAAGCATCCGCCACGCAGCCTGCAAAGCTGTATGTAGATGACTTTGATAAAAACGGACAAACGGAATGCATTCCTGCCTATTATAAAACCGATGGCAAATTATACCCCTGGTTCTTAAAAGGTGAACTGGAAAGCCAGTTACCCATGATGAAAAAGAAGTTTCTGCATTTTAATGATTATGCAGGCAAAACAATTAATGAAGTGCTGACCCCTGAGCAATTGCAGCATGCAGCTACCCTTACGGTAACAGAATGCCGCTCGGCCGTTTTTATCAACCAGGGCAAAGCTGGTTTCCGCCTGCAGCCCCTGCCCATGATGGCGCAACTGGCGCCTGTGTTTGCAGCCATAGCTACAGATATTAATCATGATGGCAACATGGATCTGTTTATGGCGGGTAATTTTTACGGCCTTAAACCACAGGCCGGTCGCTGGGATGCCAGCTATGGCGTAACGCTGCTGGGCGATGGGAGTGGGCAGTTTAGTTACCTGCCGCCGCTGCAAAGCGGACTGTTGGTAAAAGGCGAAGCAAGAGACATAAAAATGCTGGCCAGCGCCAATGCTGATAGCCTCTTGCTGGTTGCAGTAAACAATGCGCCATTACAAGTCTTCAGCAGAAATAAACGCCCGCAGAATACCAGGAGAGATTAAATTTATACCCCCGTTCTCCGTTATTCACCAATAAACGTTTGCTTATGAGATGGTATCGCATTGCCAGTATGTTTCTTTTTTGTGTACTTGTATTTTCTAACGCGTTGGTATATGCGCAAACAGGTTCGCAAAATACAGTCGGGTTTAACCAGCAGTGGAAATTTTTTTTGGGCGATGCGCCTGCCGCCGCTGACGCTGGCTTTGATGATGCCGCCTGGCGTTCCGTACAACTGCCGCATGATTGGAGCATAGAATTGCCTTTCGATTCTACCAGTCCTACCGGTACCGGTGGCGGTGCACTGAGGGGCGGATTGGCCTGGTACAGGAAGACGTTTACCCTGCCCGCCAGTGCAAATGGCAAAAATGTTTTTATTGATTTTGATGGTGTCTACTGCAACAGCGAAGTATTTATAAACGGTCATTCACTGGGCGTACGGCCCAATGGTTTTATTTCATTCAGATATGACCTTACCCCTTACCTGAAATACAACCAGCAAAAAAATGTAATTGCGGTAAAAGTAGACAACAGCCAGCAACCCAATGCACGCTGGTACAGCGGGTCTGGTATTTACAGGAATGTCTGGCTGGTAACCGTAAACAAAGTATTTGTAGATCATTGGGGCACGCAGGTGAGCACGCCACAGGTAAGTGCTGCCGCCGCTACCGTTCATATCAACACAATGGTGCGGAGCAGTTCAGCATCGGCAGGCAAGGCCGCTGTAAAAACCAGCCTGTATAATGAACGCCAGCAGGTGGTAGCCACAAAAACCAGTAATATTCAGCTGGGGAGTAACAGTGTTGCATCGCTGGCACAGCAGTTTACCGTGGCAACACCAGCGCTATGGTCTGTAGATCATCCGCAGCTTTACAAAGCGGTAACTGAAATTATTGTAAACAATACCGTTGTTGATACTTACCATACAGTATTCGGTATCCGTTATTTTAATTTTGATGCCGCTAAAGGCTTTTCACTTAATGGCAAACCACTCAAGATAATGGGTGTGTGCAACCATCACGACCTGGGCTGCCTCGGTGCGGCCATCAATACGCGCGCACTGGAAAGACAGCTTCAAATATTAAAAGCCATGGGCTGCAACGGCATCCGCACTTCTCACAATCCGCCGGCGCCCGAGTTATTGGATCTCTGCGATAAGATGGGTTTTATTGTTATGGATGAAGCCTTTGATATGTGGAAGAAGCAGAAGAATAAATACGATTACCACCTCAATTGGGATGAATGGCATAAGCAGGATCTGCAAGACCAGGTATTGAGAGATCGTAACCACCCATCCGTGATGATCTGGAGCATTGGCAATGAAATACAGGAGCAATGGAGCGGCAAAGATGGTAAGGATAGTTCAGGCACCGTTATTGCGCGTGAACTGGCAGCCATTGTAAAAGCGCTGGATACCACGCGGCCCATCACCTCTGCACTGAACAGTCCATACCCAAACAATGCCATCTATGCATCCGGTGCATTAGACCTGGTAGGGTTCAATTATCACCACCAGGATTTTGCTTCATTTCCGCAAAAATTTGCGGGCCAGAAATTTATAGGCACCGAAACCGTCTCCGCATTACAAACCCGCGGCCATTATGATATGCCTTCAGACAGTATCCGTCGCTGGCCATCACGCTGGGATAAGCCCGTAGAAAATGCCAATGCAGATCTTACCTGCTCTGCTTACGATAATTGTTCTGCGCCCTGGGGCTCTACACATGAAGAAACATTGAAAGAATTGCTGGCACATGAATTTGCAAGCGGCATGTTTGTATGGACGGGCTTCGATTACCTGGGAGAACCCACGCCCTACCCATGGCCCGCCCGCAGCTCTTATTTTGGTATCATTGACCTGGCAGGCTTTCCAAAAGATGTATACTATCTCTACAAAAGCATTTTTACCGATAAACCGGTACTGCATGTCTTTCCACACTGGAACTGGCAGCCCGGCCAAATGGTTGACCTCTGGGCCTACTACAACCAGGCAGATGAAGCAGAATTATTTATCAATGGCCAATCTATGGGCACCAAAAAGAAAACAGGCAATGAATTGCATGTCATGTGGCGCGTACCTTTTACGCCCGGTACCGTGCAGGTGATATCACGCAAAAATGGTAAACAGGTATTACAGCAAACCATACATACTGCAGGACCAGCCGCCCGCTTGCAACTAACCGCAGACCGCCAGCTGTTACAGGCCAGCGGCAACGATTTGTCATTTATTACCGTAAAAGTGATGGATAAAGACGGTAACCTGCTGCCCAATGCAGACAACCTGGTTAATTTCACCGTGCGCGGTAATGGTGCTATTGCCGGGGTAGACAATGGAAGCCCGGTAAGCATGGAGTCATTCAAAGCCAGTAAAAGAAAAGCATTTAATGGTATGTGCCTTGCCGTTATACAAACCAACGGAAAGCCAGGCAGCATCAGTGTTACCGCCAGTGCAGAAGGACTGGCGCCGGCCAGCGTGCAATTGTCTGTCCGCTAATTAGTTTTTAAACAAGACCGATTGCCAGCAGCAACCGGCCCTCATCTCTTTCAAAACAGGTTGCATGAAATATACGCTTGCTTTTATTGTCTTTTGCCTTTTTGCTTATAACGGTTATACACAGTTACAGGAAACGAACCCGATACGAATCAATCAACTGGGTTTTTACAGTTATGCCCCCAAGACCGCCATTGTAGTGGGCAATACTACGGCGGATCATTTTTACGTAATCGGGCTGCCGGGTACAGATACTATTTAC
>DATJGC010000354.1:0-6336 GCA_035495345.1 Chitinophagaceae bacterium
GGGGTATTGGGCGATTATATACCGTCTAGCGTTATTAAAGGTATGCTGGCCGCCATTGGCCTGATACTTATTTTAAAACAGCTTCCGCATTTTGTAGGCTTTGAAGGAGACTATGAGGGCGATGAGGCCTTTAAGCAAAAAGACGGAAGAAATACTTTTACTGAGTTATTGTACGCAGTACAGCATATGCTGCCCACCGCGCTGGTAATTGGACTGATCTCTCTCGGTATCCAGGTGCTCTGGGATAAGGTGCTCACAAAAAAAGCGGCCTTTTTTAAATTATTACCCGCGCCGCTGGTAGTAGTACTGGCCGGAGTGGGCATCAATGCCTACCTGGTAGCCAATTATCCTGCATTGGCACTGGCGCCCACACACCTGGTAAATATTCCCGTGGCAAAGAATTTTGCTGAGTTTACCACCTTTTTCAGGTTGCCGGATGCCAGCTTTTTATCGGATTCACGCGTATGGATAACCGGTGTAACACTGGCCATTGTGGCAAGTCTTGAAACACTGTTAAATATTGAAGCAGCAGATGAAGTGGACCCGTTTAAACGTGTTACCCCCACCAACCGTGAACTTAAGGCGCAGGGCGTTGGCAACCTGGTATCCGGTATGTTGGGCGGATTGCCTGTTACCTCAGTGATTGTAAGAACTTCTGCCAATATAAATGCCGGCGCAAAAACCAAGATGTCTACTATTTTTCATGGCGGCTTTCTTTTTCTTTGCGTTTCATTTATTCCGGGCTTTCTGAACCTGATACCCTTTGCTTCACTGGCCGCCATACTTATTTACACCGGGTACAAACTTACCAAGTTGTCTATCTTCCGTGAGTTTTACCAGAAAGGATGGGATAAGTTTTTACCCTTCTGCATCACCATTGTGGCCATCTTATTTACAGACTTGTTGATAGGTATCCTGATTGGCTGTTGCGTAGGTATTTTCTTTTTGCTGCGCAGCAATTTTAAATCGGCCGTGCTGATGGTGAAAGACCAGGATCGCTACCTTATCAGACTGCGCAAAGACGTATCGTTTCTAAATAAACCTATCATTAAACGCACGCTGGAAAAACTGCCAGAAGATTCTTCTGTATTGATTGATGCTACCAGGGCGGATTTCATTGACCGTGATGTGATAGAAGTAATAGAAGACTTTATAAAACATGCACATTTGAAAGATATTAAAGTAGAATTGAAGAAAAGCAGTTTTAAAGAACACGGCTTTGCCGACTTTGTAGCCATTCCGGTGCTACCAAAAATGTAAAGGCATAGATAGGCAGTCTGAACATAATTAATAAGAAAATTTTCCACTACAACGTGATGGCCGGTTGTACTGCATTCAATTGGCTGTTTTACAAAAATTGATTAATATGCGGATATAATTTACTGATATGAAACTGTACGAAAAATTATTACTTGAAAACAAAGCGTGGGCAACTGAAAAAGTAGAAGAAGATCCGCAATATTTTAACAGGCTCTCTGAATTGCAAACACCAGATTTTTTGTGGATTGGTTGCAGCGACAGTCGTGTACCCGCCAACGAAATTACCGGTACACAACCCGGAGAAATTTTTGTGCACCGCAACGTAGCCAACCTCGTCATCAATACAGATGTGAACTTATTAAGCGTGCTGGACTATGCCGTTAATCATCTTAAAGTAAAGCATGTAATTGTTTGCGGACATTACGGTTGCGGCGGTGTTAAAGCAGCGCTTACCAAAAATGATTTTAAACCGGTGCTGAACATGTGGCTGAGAAATATTAAAGATGTATACAGGCTGCATCGCAAAGAACTGGATGCCGCCGTTAATGAAACGGCAAAGCTTGATTTGCTTACAGAACTCAACGTAAAAGAACAGGTCTTTAACCTGGCGAAGACTTCTATTATTCAACGCGCATGGAAACATGAACAGCGGCCCGATCTGCATGGCTGGGTCTATGGCCTTAAAGACGGAATTATAAAGCCGGTGTTTGAAATGGTGGCCGGCACCCATATAGATGATATCTACGAATACGAAGACATATAAGTTACAAACCCTGCCAAGTGCAGGGTTTGTTTTGCAGCCTGGTGGCAGCAGTGGCTGTACAAATTCTACCAACGCCCGCCTTGTGCTACTTCATTGCAAGCTTTTTTGGGCCTGTTCATATTAGTTTAGTAGCTTTTGCTTTTTAAACAGCTATATGAAATATTCATTTGCCCGCCTGGCAGCCTTCTTATTGCTCACGGTGTTTGCTGCCGCTTGTAAGAATGCGCCGCAAACCGCAGAACAGCCCGCAGCAGTAAAGACAGCAGACAGTACCTGGACGCTCCTGCCTTTTGAAAAGATAGACAGCAACCCGGTATTAACTCCCGGCACCGGCCGCTTTATGGATCCCATACTGCATAAAATGGTAAGCTGGGAAGCCAAAGATGTTTTTAACCCTGCCGTTGTAGTAAAGGATGATACACTGTACATGCTGTACCGCGCCGAAGACAGCATTGGCAAATATGCCGGCACCTCAAGAATAGGACTGGCAAAGAGCACCGACGGTATACACTTTACACGCATGCCCGCGCCGGTATTTTTCCCAGACAATGATGCGCAGAAGAAGTACGAATGGGAAGGCGGTTGCGAAGATCCGCGCGTGGTGCAGGACAGTGCCGGCGTATATTATATGATGTACACGGCCTATGATGGTGATAAGGCGAGGCTGCTGGTGGCTTCCTCGAAAGATCTCTTGCACTGGACAAAATACGGACCTGTTTTTCGCACGGCCTATGGCGGCAAATACCTTAATAAATGGTCTAAATCAGGCTCCGTGGTATCAGTGTATAAAGACGGAAAAATAACCGCGGTAAAAATCAATGGCAAATACTGGATGTATTGGGGAGATGTAAATATCTGCGCCGCCGTATCTGACAATCTTATTGACTGGCAACCGGTGGAAATGCAGCCAGGTGAAAAAGCACCCGTGGCCCTCAGGCACAATGCGGTTGAAACCCCTGATCTCAAATTGGTGCTTCCGCCGCGTGCAGGTTTCTTCGATAGTGATATTGTAGAACCCGGTCCGCCCGCTATGCTAACAGATAAAGGCATCGTTCTTATTTATAACGGCCGCAACATACCTTCTATTGGCGATAGCTCACTGGCCGAAGGCACCTACTCTGCTGCACAGGCATTGCTGGATAAAAATGACCCCGGCAAAGTACTGGACAGACAGGCGCATTATTTTTTAACGCCAGACAGGCCCTTTGAGAAACTGGGCCAGGTAAACTTTGTCTGCTTTGTAGAAGGCCTGGCCTATTTCAAGAATACATGGTTTTTGTATTATGGTACCGCAGATTCAAAAATAGCAGTGGCGGTAAAAAAATAAGCTGCCCAACAAAAAGCATAGCATTACCTGCCGAAATTGATTTTCACCGGCAGTCCGGAAATAATTACATTCAATCCTGATTATAAAAATATGTCATCAACCAAAGGCATCTGGAAAGTAATAAGCGCTTCCTCTGCAGGTACATTAATTGAGTGGTACGATTTCTATATTTTCGGTAGCCTCTCCACCATTATCTCGCATAAATTTTTCCCTGACAGCAACCCCACGGCCGCATTATTATCAACGCTGGCCACTTTTGCGGCGGGCTTTATTGTGAGGCCCTTTGGCGCATTGGTGTTTGGAAGGCTGGGCGACCTGATTGGCAGAAAATATACCTTCCTGCTAACGCTGGTACTCATGGGCGGCTCTACATTCCTGATAGGTTGTGTTCCTTCTTATGCCAGCATTGGCGGATGGGCACCCATGCTGGTATTGCTGCTTCGGTTATTGCAGGGCCTGGCACTGGGCGGTGAGTATGGCGGCGCTGCTACCTACGTGGCAGAACATGTGCCTGCCGCGCGCAGGGGCTACTACACCAGCTTTATACAAACCACGGCTACCCTGGGCTTGTTCTTATCATTGGGTGTTATCTTATCTGTACGCCGCATTACCGGTGTTGAAGCTTTTACCAACGGAGATGGCTGGCGTTACCCATTCTTATTGTCGATAATACTGGTAGCGGTTTCTGTATTCATCCGGCTTCGGATGAATGAATCACCGTTGTTTCTCCAACTGAAATCATCGGGCAAAACATCCAAGAACCCATTAAAAGAAAGCTTCGGCCATAAGACCAACTTTAAAATGGTATTGCTGGCTTTGTTTGGTGCCACCATGGGCCAGGGCGTTATCTGGTACAGCAGCCAGTTTTACGCGCAGAATTTTATACTTACCAAATGTTTGATTGAATACGAACAGGCAAATACCATCATACTGATTGCGCTGGTGATAGCCACGCCCTTTTTTATCATCTTCGGAAGTTTGTCGGACAAGTGGGGACGAAAAAATATTATGCTCACTGGTATGCTCTTAGGCGCATTATTATACCGGCCCATCTTTCAACAATTGTATGCTACCGCAGATGTAAGCAAGAAAGTAATTCTTGCCAATGAAACCAGTATTAAGTATGCGAGCGAAGCTGTGAAGGCTTCTGCAGGCGACTCATTACATACCACCACCATCACCAATTATTTTGAAGATGGCACCCGGCAGAAGATTGTAAGCAAACAAAAGATATTGGCCGGCGGAGAAAAATTACCGGCGGTAGTAACCAAAGAAACAGTGCTGGGAGAAACGGGTCGCATCAATATGATTGCCTACATAGCGTTAATGGTGGTCTTTGTTACGATGGTATACGGTCCCATTGCGGCTTTTTTGGTGGAACTCTTTCCTACCCGCATCCGCTATACTTCCATGTCTTTGCCTTACCATATTGGCAATGGCGTGTTTGGCGGGCTGGTACCCTTCATTGCAACATTGATTACTACGCTGCCCGGTACAGATTATCTATCGGGTCTTTGGTATCCCATCATTGTGGCGGCGCTTTCTTTTGTCATTGGCAGTTTATATTTATCCAACAAGATTGATAACAATATTGCAGACTAACCTTTCTTATCATGAACCAGCTAAAAAGAATATTGGGTATTGTATGGCTCCTGCTGGGGCCCATCATCATTTTTGTGCTCATAAAAAGTGCTGTCAGCAATATAGACGTGCATGGAAAGGGAGATATCAATAAGCCATTGCCCTGGATAATCATCATCAGCATCTTTACCCCCATTGCCGTGGGCTTAATGATTTTTGGTTGGTATGCGTTTAAAGGAGAATATGATCGCCTGCCTGAAAGTTCCAATGAATTGTAAAGGCATCGGAAAAGATATTATTACCGGCCCGGCCGGCAACAGTAGCTGGCAATATTGTTTTTTGTAGGTTTGTAGTATGTCGATAGAAGTTAGTTCGCTTACCAAAATATACGGGCAGCAAAAAGCGGTGGATGATATTTCATTCAGCACCGGCAAAGGGGAGATTGTGGGTTTTCTCGGCCCCAATGGCGCCGGTAAGTCTACCACCATGAAAATCATCACCGGCTATCTATCGCCCAATGCCGGCAGTGCGCGTGTATGCGGCATAGATGTGGCCACAGAACCCATTGAAACAAAAAAGAAAATTGGTTACCTGCCAGAGTCTAACCCGTTATACTATGATATGTACGTGCGGGAATACCTTCAATTCATTGCTGGCATTCATAAGGTAAGCAATGCAACGCGCCGCATGGAAGAAGTAATTGCCATGGTAGGCCTCAGCCCTGAAAGCAAGAAGAAAACAGGCCAGCTATCAAAAGGATATAAACAACGCGTGGGACTGGCAGCGGCACTCATCCATGACCCTGAAGTGTTGATACTGGATGAGCCCACCACCGGGCTAGACCCCAATCAGATCATCGAAATACGCGAGGTTATTAAGCGCCTGGGCCAAGACAAGACCATTCTTTTTTCATCTCATATTCTGCAGGAAGTAGAAGCCATCTGCGACCGCGTTATCATTATTAACAAGGGCCGGCTGGTGGCAGATGATCGGCTCAGCGCGCTCCGCAACCAGTCCGCAGCAAGGCAGCTGGTAAAAGTTAGTTTTAAAGAAGCGGTAGACCCCCGGCAGTTACAGGCCATTCCGGGTGTTGACAACCTGCTGCAGACCGGTCCGCACGATTTTGAAATTACCGGGGCAGACAGCCAGCAGCTCAAAAATGCGCTCCTTGCCTTATCCCTTCAGCAAAACCTGAACATTGTTTCACTGCAAAGTGGTGAGCAAAAGCTGGAAGAATTGTTCAGAAGCCTTACCGGCAACAACCAGGAAGGTACCGGCGGCGCTTAAGCGCGTTTTTTAACATTGCAGTTTTGTTTTGACATTGGTCATTGCCATTCCTGCTGTCCCTTCCCTGTATCGTATGTGGCTCGTTTCCAATCCTTTAACCCTGTTTGCCCTCGGGTGT
>DATJGC010000355.1:0-6219 GCA_035495345.1 Chitinophagaceae bacterium
TTGGTTTCCGGCCGATCATCCAAAAAGAAAGGACTTGCTGGCCATATTGAACCGCTTTGTTACAGCTATCGAAAAAGTACAGGATAAAAACAGCGGCCTCTGGTATGATATCATTGACATGCCCAAAGAAAAGGGCAATTACTTTGAAGCCTCTGCCGCCGCTATGTTTGTGTTTACGGTGGCAAAGTCTGTGAGGCTGGGCTATATATCCCCAGCACATCTGCCGGTGGCGGTAAAGGGGTATAAGGGCATAGTGCAGCAATTTATAAAAGTAGACAGCGGGCAAACCAATCTCTATGGCACGGTAAAAGTATCAGGCCTGGGTGGCAAGCCCTATCGCGATGGCAGCTTTGCTTATTACATGAGCGAACCCGTAATCGTAAATGATCCAAAAGGCGTAGGTGCGTTTATACTTGCCAGTAATGAAATGGAAATGCTGCCCACGCTCAATACGGGCAAGGGAAAAAAAGTCTTGCTGGATTATTTCTTTAATAATGAATACAAAAAAGACGGCCTTGGCCAATTACAGCGTTTTCATTACACCTGGGAAGATGATGCCAATAGCGGTTTTTCTATGCTGGGTCATATCTTTCATGAATATGGCGCGCGTACGGCATCACTCACAACAGCGCCTACCGCAGCAGCATTGAAGAATGCCGCGGGATACATCATTACAGACCCTGATACAGAAAAAGAAACAGCGCATCCTAATTTTATGCAGGAAGCACATGTTGCCGCCATCAGCAACTGGGTAAAGGCAGGCGGCACCTTATTATTGCTGACCAATGATTCTGGCAATGCTGAGTTTACCCATTTTAATCTGTTGGCTGAAAAGTTTGGCATCCACTTTAATGAAAACAGTATTAACCATGTAACCGGCAACCAGTTCGAGATGGGGGCATTACAGCTACCCTCGGGTGATGCCATTTTTACCAAGGCGCGCAAAGTGTACATAAAAGAACTGGCCACCAT
Source organism: Chitinophagaceae bacterium (assembly GCA_035495345.1). Classification (GTDB taxonomy): domain Bacteria; phylum Bacteroidota; class Bacteroidia; order Chitinophagales; family Chitinophagaceae; genus JACMLD01. The sequence goes on from DATJGC010000355.1 coordinate 973, forward strand.
ACAGGTGCAGCCCCCCGCGGTAGCACATTATAAAAATAACAAGGGTGATATTATTATTGCCACAGCTCGCTATGGCAAAGGAAGGGTTTGTGCCATTGGTGATCCGTGGTTTTATAATGAATACGTAGATGGCAGAAAACTGCCGCCGGAATTTGAAAATTATACAGCGGCCAGCAACCTGGTCCAATGGCTGCTGCAAACACCCACTGCAACAAAATAAACTGGTATGTACGGCAGTAAAAAAATAGTCTTCTGCATGCTTTCGTTTTTATTAACGACGGCAGTACTGCCTGCGCAACAGACAAGTAATTCCATCAGCATCACAGTAGACATCAACGGAAAAGGACCATTCACGTCTATACAGGCGGCCATCAACAGCCTGCCGGATACAGCCAGCAGCATGCGCTACATCTTTGTAAAGAAAGGGGTATACAAAGAAAAATTGTACATAGAGAAAAAGCTAGTTACGCTGCAGGGAGAAGACAGGGAGACTACCATCATTACGCAGGCCATTGCGCGTGATTACTGGCGATGCCTGCACAATGAAGACTGGGGTGTTGCCACCATGAACATTGATGCCAATGATATAACACTGAAAAACCTTACCATCATCAATAGTTACGGGTTTGATGTAAAAAACGATACTACGGTAGCCTGTCCGCTGGATACTACCGCGCGCCAGCAAACCATTTCGCCCGGCGGGCACCAGATGGCGCTGCGTACTATGAATGCCACCAGGCTAAGGGCCATCAACTGTCATTTTACGGCGTATGCGGGTGATACCGTGAGTCCATGGAATGTAGACAACGGCATGTATTATTTCAAAGATTGCATCATGGAAGGAGGGGTTGACTTTTATTGTCCGCGGGGCTGGGCCTTTGCAGAGAATTGCCAGTTTGTAGCACATACCGGCACCGCCAGTATCTGGCACGACGGGTCTCTGCACGAGGCTTCCAAAACCGTATTGAAGAATTGCAGCTTTAGCGGGTTTGAAGGTTTTAACCTGGGGCGTTACCACAAGGATGCACAGTTTTATCTTATTAATTGCAGCTTTGCCGCCAATATGGCCAACCGTGCCATTTACCTGGTACCTACCAACAATAGCATACGCTGGGGCCAGAGAATTTATTATTTTAATTGTCATAGAAAAGGAACAGATTTTCCCTGGTATGCAGACAACCTAAATACAGCGCCGGGTGCCCCGCATGCCGCAGACATAAACGCCAGTTGGGTATTTGCCGGTAAATGGAACCCGGCGCAATAAACAATTTTATGATTTTATCTAAACAAAATATCAGTACCATCAGCAGCAATGCATCCTTGCCTGTGCCACCGGCAACAGTGTTTGCACTGCCTGAGAAAATGCTGCAGTTTGGCACCGGGGTACTCTTGCGCGGACTGCCCGATTATTTCATAGACAAAGCGAACAAACAAGGATTGTTTAATGGCAGGATTGTGATGATAAAATCTACCAGCCAGGGAGATACGGAAGCCTTTACCCGCCAGGACAACCTTTACACACAATGTGTACGCGGTATAGAAAACGGCAGGCAGGTGAATGAAGCCATTATCAATGCATCGGTGAGCCGGGTACTCAACGCCAGCGATCAATGGAACGAGGTACTGGATCTTGCGCGCAGCGAAGACATGCAGATCATTGTATCCAATACCACCGAAGTGGGTATTGCACTGGTAGAAAATGAAGATATACATGCTGCGCCGCCCATATCCTTCCCGGGTAAGTTGCTGGCTTTTTTATATGCCCGCTACCAGCATTTCAAGGGCAGCAAAGAAAGCGGTATGGTCATCATCCCCACTGAACTTATTACCGGCAACGGCAGCAAACTGCAATCTATCTGCAGCCAGTTGGCAGCGCGGCAACAGCTCCCGCCTGATTTTATTGAATGGCTGCAGCAAAGCAATGATTTTTGCAATTCCCTGGTAGACCGCATTGTACCCGGCAAATTGCCCGGTGATGAAAAAGCGGCCACAGAAAGCAGGCTGGGGTATAAAGACGACCTGATGATTATGTCTGAAGTGTACCGTCTCTGGGCCATTGAAACCAGCAACCCGCGCACCAGGGAAATACTTTCCTTTAGTAAGGCAGATGAGGGCCTGGTGATAGCATCTGATATTGATAAATTCCGTGAACTAAAGCTACGCCTGCTCAACGGCTCGCATACATTTACCTGTGCCCTGGCCTTACAGATGGGTTTTACCACCGTAAAAGAAGCCATGGAAGACAGCAGTTTCCGCAACTTTATTACCGCGCTGATGGTAGAAGAAATTGTGCCAGCCATTGTAAGCAACAAGGTGAGTAAGGCAGACGGGCTTGCCTTTGCTGCGCAGGTGCTTGACCGTTATAGCAACCCCTTTATAGAGCACAACTGGATGAGCATTTCATTGCAATACAGTTCAAAAATGAAAATGCGCAATGTGCCTGTGCTGCAGCAATATTTTGCGCTCAAAAACGCCGTGCCGGCCCGCATGGCGCTGGGCTTTGCCGCTTACCTGCTATTCATGCGTTCAGACAAAATAAATGAACACTCGTTCGCAGGAAAGATGGCCGGAAAAGAGTATGCTATCAATGATGATAAGGCAGCGCACCTGTATGAGTTGTGGCGTAATGACAATACCAATACCTTTGTTCAACATACGCTGCGCGATACAGGTTTGTGGGAAGCCAACCTGGATGCATTGCCCGGCTTTGCCGCCGCCGTTGACAAGAATATTGAAAGCATCCAAACCCATGGCATCAGATCAGTGGTACAGCAATTACAGCTGGCAGCGGCACAATAAAGAATGGAGTATTTTATGAAGCGAAACGTTCTGAAAGTTCACCCAAAAGATAATGTGCTGGTAGCACTGCAAGACCTTGCCAGTGGCCAGGCCGTTCAGTATGAAGCACAGCAGTTCATTCTGCCGCAGGCAGTACATGCAAAACATAAGTTCTTTGAACATGATATGCAGGCCGGTGATGAAATCATTATGTACGGCGTGCTGGTGGGCAAAACACAATATTTTGTACCCCGGGGCGGACTCATGACCACAGACAATACCCGGCACGCTGCTGACCCCTTTGCTTACCGGCCTTTCCACTACGACTGGCACCCGCCGGATGTGAGCGCCTTCAAAGACCGTACGTTTAATGGTTACCTGAGAAATGACGGTCGCGCAGGAACCGCCAACTACTGGCTATTCATACCCACCGTATTCTGCGAGAACCGCAACCTGGATGTGATACGCGAGGCCATGCACAATGAACTGGGTTATGCCGTTACCCAAAAATATACATCGTACACTCACCAGCTGGCAGAAGCCTTTAAAAACGGCCAGGATATCAACACCGTGGATGTGGCCTTGCCTGCAACAGGTGCGCGCGCAGGTAGATTGTTCAGGAATGTAGACGGCATCAAATTTTTAAATCACCAGGGTGGTTGCGGTGGTACCCGCCAGGATGCAGGCATACTGGGCAAACTACTGGCCGCATACGCAGATCATCCCAATGTTGGCGGCGTAACCATTCTCAGCCTGGGTTGCCAGAACCTGCAAACGCAGACCCTGCTGGATGAAATACGGCAGCGTAACCCATCTTTCAATAAACCGCTTTATGTTTTTGAGCAACAGCAATCACAGAGCGAAGAGCAACTCATTAAAGAAGCCATCCGCAAAACATTTACAGGACTTATAGAAATCAATAAACTGGAACGCACACCCGTGCCGCTGAGCAAACTGGTGATAGGTGTTAAGTGTGGTGGTAGCGACGGGTTCAGCGGTATCAGTGCCAACCCCGCGGTAGGGTATACCTCAGACCTGGTGGTGGCATTGGGTGGTAAAATACTCCTGGCAGAATTTCCTGAACTCTGCGGTGCAGAACAACAGCTGATAGACAGAACAAGGGATGAAAATGCCGCCAATAAATTCATCCATTTAATGACCACCTATAATAATGATGCACACAGGGTGGGCTCGGGCTTTCATATGAATCCATCGCCCGGCAATATCAAAGACGGACTGATTACCGATGCCATAAAAAGTACCGGCGCGGCAAAAAAAGGCGGTACATCACCGGTAGAAGATGTGCTGGATTATACAGAGCCCGCAGTAAAAAGCGGACTTAACCTGGTATGCACGCCGGGCAATGATGTGGAAGCTACCACTGGCAAAGCAGCCAGCGGCGCTACACTGATACTATTTACTACCGGACTGGGTACGCCCACCGGCAACCCTGTTTGTCCAACCATTAAAGTGGCCACCAACAATGCACTCGCAAAAAGAATGGCCGATATTATCGACATTAATACCGGCGCTATCATTGAAGGTGATAAAACCATAGAAGAAATGGGTACGGAAATACTGGAATATTGTATCAAAGCCGCCAGCGGAGAAATTATTCCAAAAGCAGTGCTCTTAAACCAGGACGATTTTATTCCGTGGAAAAGGGGCGTGAGTTTATAAATAAGAGCCGCCTCCTTAGTTGACTATTATATTTAGTGCGCAGTTACGTTCAACATAACTTTCTTAAGTAAAGCCGGGAACATGAAAAATTTTATGGACGACAATTTTCTTCTGCACAGCAAGGCTGCGGAAGAATTGTACCACGGGTACGCCAAAGACATGCCCATTATAGACTACCATTGTCATTTACCACAGCAGCAGATTGCAGACGACAAACAGTTTGGCAATCTTACGCAGGCGTGGCTGTATGGCGATCATTACAAGTGGCGGGCCATGCGTACCAATGGTGTAGCAGAAGGGTATTGCACCGGCAACAAAGGCGATTATGAAAAATTTGCGCAATGGGCGGCCACTGTTCCTTATACGCTGCGCAACCCCCTCTATCACTGGACACACCTTGAGCTGCAACGCTATTTTGGCGTAACCGATCTGCTGAACCCAGGCTCGTCAAAAAAGATTTACGAGCATTGCTCGGCCTTGTTGCAAACAAAGGAATACAGCGTACGCAACCTGCTGCGCCGCATGAATGTAGAAACGGTTTGCACTACAGATGACCCGCTGGATACCCTGGAATACCACCTGCAATTAAAAGCAGAGGGTTTTGAAATACCCGTGTTGCCTGCGTTCAGGCCAGATAATGCGATGAATGTAGATGATCCCGTTAAATTCAACAACTACTTAAAAAAGCTGGAAGCCGTAAGCAATGTATCGGTGGCCAACTTCAACGATTATCTTTTTGCGCTGGAGAACCGCCATGATTTTTTTGCGTCTGCCGGTTGCTGTGTATCT
>DATJGC010000356.1:0-5335 GCA_035495345.1 Chitinophagaceae bacterium
TTTTTGTTTGTGAATAATCAAAGTACACATAGGTAGTGGGCGTCATAATTACATCATGGTTTTGCTTGGCGGCCTCTATGCCACCTTTCTCTCCGCGCCAGCTCATAACGGTAGCATTGGGTGCCAGTCCGCCTTCAAGAATTTCATCCCACCCTATAATTGATTTGCCCTTGCTGTTGATGTATTTTTCCATCCGGCCAATAAAATAGCTCTGCAGGCCATGCTCATCGGTCAGGTTTTTTTCTTTGATCAATTGCTGGCAGAAGGCAGAAGCTTTCCAGGCATCTTTGGGGCATTCATCGCCGCCAATATGAATGTATTTGGCAGGGAAGAGGGGCACAATTTCATCTATCACATCCTGCAAAAATGAAAAGGTAAATTCACTGGGGCAATAAACATCTTTATAAACGCCCCATGCTTCCTGCACAATCTTGGGGGTGCCGTTTGCCTGCAATGCTCTTCCGGCAGCAGACATCATATTATTAGGAACAACGGTAGCAGAATCAGGAAAGCAACTTAGTTGCGGATAGGCAGCAATGGCCGCACCGCTATGACCGGGCATTTCAATTTCGGGTATTACGGTAATGTAGCGAGCGGCAGCGTATTTCACAATATCCTTTACTTCTTCCTGCGTATAAAAGCCACCATACCGTTCATTGTCATTGGCCGTTCCGGGGTGATGGCCTACAATGGTACCATTGCGGAAGCCGCCAACAGCAGTAAGCTTAGGATACTTTTTTATTTCGATGCGCCAGCCCTGGTCTTCGGTAAGGTGCCAGTGAAAATAATTCATCTTGTGGAGTGCCAGGTAATCAATGTATTTTTTTACAAACGATACCGGGAAGAAATGACGCGCCACATCCAGCATGCCACCGCGGTAACCAAAGCGTGGGTAATCTTTTATAGACACATAAGGTATGCTAAGCACCGTATTGCTGCCGGCCCCTGGTACGGGCAATAGCTGTATCAAGGTTTGTACAGCATAGAAAGCGCCGGTTTCATTATCTCCTGCAATGTATACACCGGCCTTGTTTACGGTAAGCGTATAAGCACCGGGTATGGGATGGTCCATGCGTTCAAAATTCAGTACAATGGCATTTTTTGAACTGGCTTTTTTTACCAGCTTCAACTTTACGTTGTAAAACTGTTGCAGGTAATCCGTTAAAAACCTTGCGCTGTTCTCCAGGCCGCTGCCTTGCAGCACCAATTGGGTGGCAGGCGTAATGGTAAACCTGGCCATTATTTTTGGTTGCTTCAGTTCTGCGGGTTGCGGTATAATGCTGATGGGCTGTGCCACGGTAATAAGTGTGGCCATAACTAGTAGCGTAATGAGGGCTGTTCTTTTCATATTGCGTGCAATTTTGTTAACAGCCTGCTGTTGCCTGCTGGTAGAAATTAAAGATAATGAAACAATAACAGGCATTGTTATGCAAACGATTGACTGATTTTATTTACTCACTTACTGATAAGCACCCTTATTGGCTGGTTAATACCGGCAGCACAATGGAAGATGCATTTTTTGCATCATGCCATATGCGGATGTTCGCTTTCTGAAAATCAGCATCCGTTGCGGTGTATATATTTACGAATTTCTGCGGGTTGCGGTCGGCCAGCGGAAACCAGCTGCTTTGCACCTGTATCATTATCTTATGGCCTTTTAAGAATGTATGTGATACATCGGGCAAAGAGAACTTCACGCGTTCTATCTTGCCCGGGGTAAATGCAACCGGGTTGGCAAAGCTGTTGCGGAAACGGCCGCGCATGATCTCTCCGCGCACCAGCAGCTGGTAGCCACCCATGGGGTAATCATCTGGTATGGCAGCACTGCCTGCAGTGGACTTGTAGCTGAAATCATCCGGAAATACATCAATCAGTTTTACTACAAAGTCGGCATCCGTGGTAGAGATACTGGTGAGCAGGTCGGCCACTACGGTACCGCCCAGCGTAAGATCGCTGTCTAGCGCAGCCGTCTCAAAATGCAGTACATCCGGCCGTCGTGCGGCAAAGCGCTGGTCGTCTGTCATGTATTCACGCGTTCTTTCAAAATGCACAGCTTCTGTGTAAGGAACGGGGTTTGCGGGATCGCTAATATATTCACTAAAGCCGGCTCCTGCGGTGGGTGATTGCCAGCCCAGCCTGCCATTGGGTTGAAAGTACAGGGCCTTGTCGTGCTTTTCTTCGGGTGGCCATTGCCGGTAGTGATGCCAGTTGTTTTCACCGCTTACAAAAACGGTGGCTTCGCTGAAGGAGGGCTTCTCGCCCTTGCCTTTCAGGTAATAATTAAAAAAGGGAATTTCTATATTGTCCTGGTACCAGAAAGCGGTATTGCTGCCAAATTGAAGATGGCCGAGGTGGGTGCCATCCCCCGTCGACCATTGCCCATGGTACCAGGGGCCCATTACCAGCTGGTTGAAATGGGAGGAAGGATTATTTTTCTCAATGGCTTTGTACAGGTTCCACGCGCCAAAGCAGTCTTCTGCATCAAAGAGACCGCCTACCACCAGCATGGCGGGCATCAGGTTATTCACAAAGTTTCGCGGGTTGCGGGCCTGCCACCAGGCATCATAATTAGGATGGGCAAAGAGGTCTTTGAAGAAGCGGAGGCTGTCGCCCGCCAGCTTGCTAAAGTTTGAGAGTGCCCCAATGGAAAGATAGGTTGCATAATTATCATTTTCCGGCAGGTGCAATGAAGAGGAGGGTGCCACCGTGGTGGGTACCGGGCGCGGGTAACCAAACCCCCCCGCATAAAAACTGAATGCATCCATGAGCATGAAGGCGCCGTTGTGGTGAAAATCGTCTCCCTGGAACCAGTCAGTTACGGGTGCTTGCGGACTCACCGCTTTTAAGGAAGGGTGCCGGCTCAATGCGGCCATGGTAGAATAGAACCCGGGGTAAGAGATCCCAAACACGCCAACATGGTTGTTATTAGAGGGCAGGTTGTTCACCAGCCAGTCGATAGTATCATAACTGTCGCTGGCCTCATCGGTTTCAATGCCTTTTTTATCAGGGTTGTACGGGCGAATGTCTACAAAATCTCCCTCGCTCATCCAGCGGCCGCGCACATCCTGTATTACCATAATATAGTTTTCGCGGGCATAGTAGCGCCAGTAGCGGTTCCACAAATTGGGCGTTAAATGCTGTTCTCCATAGGGCGCGCAGGAGTAGGGAGTACGCGTGAGCAGTATGGGGTGTTTCTGAGAGCTGTCTTTGGGCAGGTAGATAGCGGTAAACAGCCGAACGCCATCTCTCATGGGCACCTGGCGTTCTATCTTATAATAATGTTCCATTACCCAGGCAGAATCCTGGGCATACTGCGCGCTGGCATCGGCCGCCAGGCCCAATAATAAAAAAATGGCCATCAGATTTCTCATGTACTTTTAATTTTGGAAAGCTAATGTACCAATTGTGTTTACATCAGCCCTTAGTTTTTATGAACCAGCAGGAACAAGTCATTACCCGTTTTTACACCGCCTTTCAGCAACTGGATTACCGCACCATGCAATCTTGCTACAGCAGCAATGCGGTTTTCAGCGACCCCGTCTTTGGTTTGCTGGAGGGAGAGGAGTTGCCCGCCATGTGGGAGATGCTTTGTACAAAAGCAAAAAACTTCTCCCTTGCGTTTGAGAATATTCAATGCCTGGATGAAGAATATGCCACCTGCGACTGGCTGGCCAGGTATAGCTTTTCTGCCAGTGGCCGCCCCGTGGTTAACAAAGTAAAGGCGCACCTGCGTATACAAGACGGACTGATTACCGAGCATACAGATGCTTTTAACCTTTGGCGCTGGAGCCGCCAGGCACTGGGCTGGCCAGGCATATTGCTGGGCTGGAGCAGCTTTATGCAGGGACGGATTCACCAAAAGGCAAAAAAGCAACTTGCGCAATTTATGCGCAAGTGAGTGTGTAAGGATGTTGAAAAAGGATGCTGCGCGATGCCCTTGCTACCCCGCCAGGCTACATGCTGGCATGGAGGTAGTCTTTCAACTGAGAAATGGTTTCTTCGTGAGACAGGATGGTTTCCTTTACCACGTCATTGATAGATATGATGCCGCAGATTTGATCGTTCTGGAAAACGGGCAGGTAGCGTATATTGTTTTCACTCATGAGGTGCATACAGACTTCAATGGAATTATCCGGCGTAATGCGCGGTAATCCTTTCGACATAATTTCTTCTACTTTGGTTTCAGAAGAATGCTTGCCCTTCAAAATTACCTTACGGGCATAATCACGCTCGGTTAGCAGGCCATAATATTCGTTGCCTTCCATCACCAGCACCGAACCAATATTTTTCTCGGCCATCAGTTCAAGTGCGTCAATAACTTTGGTTTGGGGCAAGATGGAGATGAGGTTAGCGCCTTTGCGCTGGAGGATATCAGCCACTTTTTTCATGAACAATCGTTTTTGTTATCCGTAAGTTAATCAATAATTGGCGCTTCCGGAATGTCCCTGGTAAAGTTTTCGGCAAATTATCATTGCTTCCAATGCCTGCTGACGGCCCTTGTATCTTTTAGACCTGCAAGGCCTGATTTTAGCCGGTTTCTTTGTTAATTGCAGCCATGGCCCTGTACAGAAAGATACGGATAGACCGCATTGAAACGGAAACAGCAGACAGCAAAACGTTTTACCTGAGCCTGCCCGATGGCCCGCCGCTTACTTACCAGGCCGGCCAGTTCCTCACCTTTGTATTTTTTAAGCCTGCGGGCGAAGTGCGCAGGAGTTATTCTATCTCCTCGGCCCCGCTGTTGAAGGAGCCGTTATGTATTACGGTAAAGCGACTGGACAATGGCGAGTATTCTCGCCTTCTGTTTGATAAGGCCCGGCCGGGCGATGAACTGACCACTACCGGTGCCGGGGGTTTGTTTACACTGCCGGGTGACAGCCATGCGTACAGGGAATATGTTTTTATTGCCGCAGGCAGCGGCATTACGCCGGTGTTACCGCTTATTAAAACCCTTCTCTACCTGCACCCGCACACAAGAGTGATACTTATATATAGTAACCGTTCTGTTGCCGCTACCATTTTTTATGATGCACTGCAATCACTGCTGGCTTTGTTTCCGCAGCGCTTCAGCATAGAATTTCTTTTTAGCGATGCACGCCGGCTGGAGCGCGCACGCCTGGGCAAAGAATTACTGGCAACATTGTTAAGGGAGCATGTGCGCGCGCCTTTTGAACAGGTTTTATTTTATACCTGCGGACCTTTCGACTACATGCGGATGGCAAGTATAACATTGCTTGAGCAGCATGTACCGTTGCAACACATAAAGAAGGAAAATTTTACTCCGTTGCTGATAGACACGGGTACGCGGCCACCGGATACACATGCCCATGGCATT
>DATJGC010000357.1:0-5851 GCA_035495345.1 Chitinophagaceae bacterium
GGGTATCGAGATTGTACAAATCAAAGATGTAACCCCCCTTCCGCACAACGGTTGCCGTCCGCCCAAGAAAAGAAGAGTATAAACAAGGCTGGTTGAATAAAGTATGATGTCTGATTTTTTAAATCAGACATCATCACATAAGCAATCATCTCATTATAAACCGGGTACACAATTAATTTTAGATTTTTACGGATTGTGTACCGTCATTAAAAAATCAAATAAACAATTATGGCACGTTACACTGGTCCGAAGACCAAGATTTCCCGCATTTTTGGAGAGCCTATCTTAGGCAATGGTAAATGGCTGACAAAAAACAGCAATCCTCCCGGTCAGCATGGTGAAAAGCGCAAACGCAAAACCATGGGTGAGTACGCACTGCAGCTGCGTGAAAAGCAAAAAGCCAAATACACGTATGGTGTGTTGGAAAAACAGTTCCGCAAAACTTTTGAAGAAGCCGTACGCCGCAAAGGTGTTACTGGTGAAAACCTTATCAAATTACTGGAAGCCCGCCTAGATAATACCGTATTCCGCCTGGGTATTGCCCCTTCACGCCCCGCGGCCAGGCAGTTGGTAAGCCACAAACACATCACTGTAAACGGAGACGTGGTAAACACACCGTCTTTTCAGCTGAAAGCAGGTGATGTAATTGGCCTGAAGCAAAAAACACAGGGTCTTACCGGCATCACCAGCCAGGTAAAAGGCAAAAACCCCAAGTTTAGCTGGATCGACTGGAATGAAACCAACCTCGAAGGTACTTTTATTGCTTACCCTGAGCGTGAAAGCGTGCCAGAGAACATTAAGGAGCAGTTGATTGTTGAATTGTATTCTAAATAATCATTGCTGCGCGCAGCTGCTGAGAAGACCTGCAGTATCGCCCGCAGTAAATGCACCCGGTTATTCCATTGGCTGGTTATTAAATTAAAAACTTGAAATTTCAAATATGGCAATTTTAAATTTTCAGAAACCTGACAAAATTGTATTGCAAAAAGCAAACGATTTTGAAGCTCAGTTTGAGTTCCGTCCGTTAGAGCCTGGTTACGCTGTAACCGTTGGTAACGCTTTACGCAGGGTGTTATTAAGCTCACTGGAAGGATATGCGATTGTGGGTATCAGGATTGAAGGTGTTGAACATGAATTTGCAACCATTAAGGGCGTAACAGAAGATGTTACTGAAATCATCCTTAACCTGAAGCAGGTTCGTTTCAAGAAGACGGTTGATCATGATGTGTCAAATGAAAAGATAACACTGCATATAAAAGGCCGTACAGAATTTACTGCCGGCATGATCCAGGAAAACACACAGAGCTTCCAGATCATGAATCCTGAATTGCTCATCTGCACCATGGATTCTTCTTCCAAGCTGGATATAGAACTTACCATTGGCAAAGGCCGTGGCTATGTACCCGCAGAAGACAATAAAGCAAAAGAAGCACCATTGGGTTATATTGCTATCGACTCTATCTACACACCCATCAAGAATGTAAAATACACTATTGAGAATACACGTGTGGAACAGCGGACCGACTACGAGAAGCTGATCATGGAAGTAACTACCGATGGCACCATCCACCCGGAAGAAGCCGTTAAACAGGCTTCACGCATCCTTATTCAGCACCTGATGATTATCACAGATGAGAACATCACCTTTGATAACAAGGAAGAAAAGAAGGAAGACCTGGTAGACGAGCAAACCCTGCAGCTGAGAAAAGTATTGAAAACACCATTGGAAGACCTGGATCTTTCCGTACGTGCCTTCAACTGTTTGAAAGCCGCAAAAATCAATTCACTGAGCGAACTGGTTCAATACGAGCAGGAAGACCTGATGAAGTTCCGCAACTTCGGTCAGAAATCACTGGCAGAAATTGAACAGGTACTCGGAGAAAGAGGTTTGCATTTTGGTATGGACCTTAGCAAACTGGGTCTCGACAAAGACGACCTGTAATCACTGTATCATTTCATCATTCAATTCATAAGTACTTCACAATTCCTGACACGGTGTGAAGGAATAAAACACAAACGTCATGCGTCACGGAGACAAAATTAAAAACCTGAGCAGAACCGCCTCTCACAGAAAGGCCCTGCTTAGCAACCTGGCTGCCCAGCTCATCCAGCACAAGAAAATTGTAACCACCCTCGCCAAAGCAAAAGCTTTGCGTGTTTATGTGGAACCATTGATTACAAAAGCAAAAGAAAATACCACGCACCAGCGCCGTATTGTCTTCAGCTACCTGCAGGATAAAGAAGCAGTGACTGAACTGTTCAGCACCATCAGTGAAAAAGTGGCCGGACGCCCCGGTGGTTATACCCGCATCATCAAACTTGGCAAACGTGTTGGTGACAACGCAGAAACTGCCATGATTGAACTGGTAGACTTCAATACCATCTACGGTAAGGGTGTTGAAACCAAGGCTGAGGCCGCCAAGAGAACCCGTCGTGGTGCCAGCAAGAAAAAAGCCGCTGATACAGCAGCGCCTGAGGTTAAGGAAGAAAACAACCCCGGCACAGAAGCTTAATTGTTACAAGCTATTACCAGCATACAAGCGGGGCCTGCAAAGGCTCCGCTTTTTTTATGCTAAGAGGCTAAGGAGCTAAGAGGTTAAAAGAGGAAAGGAGCTTTTGCCTGGTTTTTTATTTCGCGCAGAGGGGCTAAGAGATTTATAGGAGGAAAGGAGCTTTTGCCTGGTTTTTATTTCGCGCAGAGGGCGCGGAGCTAGCAGAGGGGCTAAGAGATTTAAAAGAGATGGAGCTAGGAGACTTAAAGAGGGAAGGAGCTTTTGCCTGGTTTTGATTTCGCACAGAGGGCGCGGAGCTAGCAGAGGGGCTAAGAGATGTAAAAGAGAGAAGGAGGTAGGAGACTTAAAGAGGAAAGGAGGTTTTGCATGGTTTTGATTTCGCACAGAGGGCGCAGAGCTAGCAGAGGGGCTAAAAGGTTAAAAGAGAAAAGGAGCGTTGGCTTGGTTTTTTTGTGCGGGGGGCAGGGTGCTGGCGGCGGAAATAGTGGCAGAGAAGAAAGGATAAAAGCATTTTGTTTTCTTTCTCTTTTCTCTTTGATCTCTTAGGTATTTAATTCATAGTTTTGCAAAACTTTTATTTACAGCATGGCAACTACCCCACAAACAGAAGCAATACTGGTACTGGCAGATGGTACAGTGCATTACGGAAAAGCCTTTGGCACCATTGGTACCACCACCGGTGAAATTTGTTTTAACACGGGCATGACCGGGTACCAGGAAGTATTTACAGACCCCAGCTATTATGGGCAGGTATTGATCATGAACAATGCCCATGTGGGCAATTATGGTGTAAGCGAAAAGGATGTAGAATCTTCAGGTGTAAAAATAAAAGGACTGATTGGCCGCAACCTGGAAGAACAATTCAGCCGGAAGATGGCCAACGGCTCCATGGATGAATACCTTAAACAACAAAACATTGTTTGTATTGAAGGTGTGGATACCCGTTCGCTGGTAGAACATGTTCGGCAGAAAGGCGCCATGAACTGTATTATCTCTTCCGCCATTAAAGATGTGGAAGAACTAAAACGCCAACTGGCCCTGGTGCCTTCTATGGACGGACTGGAACTGGCCAGCAAGGTATCTACCACTACCACTTACGAGGCCGGTGATGAAAAAAGTAGTGTGCGCATTGCCGTTATAGACTATGGTATCAAAAAGAATATTGTTGAGTGCATGGTAGAGCGTGGCGCTTTTGTAAAAGTATTTCCCGCAAAAACACCCCTGGCAACACTAAAGGCTTTTAACCCTGATGGCTATTTTATTTCTAACGGTCCCGGAGATCCCGCACCCATGGATTATGCCATTGCCACGGTAAAAGATATTTTGAAAGAAGACAAACCCTTGTTTGGTATTTGCCTCGGTCACCAGTTGCTGGCCCTGGCCAATGATATCCCCACTTTTAAAATGCACCATGGCCACCGCGGGTTAAACCATCCCGTAAAAAACCTGGTCACCGGTAAAAGTGAAATCACCACCCAGAACCACGGATTTGGCGTAGACCCCGAAGCCGTAAAAAAAGCCGAGAACATAGAGGTAACACATGTAAACCTGAACGATCAGTCCATTGAAGGCATCCGGCTGAAAAACAAACCCGCGTTTTCAGTACAGTACCACCCTGAAGCAACGCCCGGTCCGCATGATTCACGCTACCTCTTTGATGATTTTATAGCACTCATCAAAAAACATAAAGCCAGTTAAGCACTGGTGCACCAGCCGCTGACTTGTCAGCGGCTTTTTTATTTCAAGTATATTCGTTGTATGAAGATTGCAATCATAAACGGTCCAAACCTCAACCTGCTGGGCAAACGGGAGCCCGGCATTTATGGCAGTGAAACTTTCGAGGAGTTTTTTGGCCAGCTAAAGCTACAATACCCTGATGTCAGCTTTACTTACTACCAAAGCAATATTGAAGGTGAACTGGTCAATGAAATTCAACGCGCCGGTTTTGAGGCAGACGGCATTATCATTAACCCTGCTGCTTACACGCATACCTCTGTTGCCATTGGCGATGCCATTGCCGCTGTTAAGGCCCCGGCGGTAGAAGTGCATATATCCAATGTACATGCGCGCGAAGAGTTCAGGAAGCTTTCTCATGTATCTGCCAAAGCAGCGGGCAGCATTATTGGCCTGGGGTTAAAAGGCTATGAGCTTGCCCTGCAATGGTTCCTGTCTAAATAACGGTACAAGCGTTTATCATTGACCGTTATTAAATGATGACGCGCAGCATTAGTGCAAAGCCGGTATCTTCTTTAGGGTCTGAGGCTTTTTTAATAACATGCACCCCGGCCTTTGTCCATACTTTAAAGACTTCACCCTTTTTTCTCTTTGCCAGTTCCTTACCTATTTCAGGAATGATGGAACCACGCGCTATCCAGCCCAGATCACCGCGGGTAGCGCCTTCGCCACCCATGCTATAGGTTTGTGCCATGTCTTCAAAGCTGGCAGCGCCGGTTTTAACGCGGTCTACAATGCTATTGGCCAGCGAGTCTGCAATACGCCTCGTAAAAAGGCTGGTATCTATAAACACCTGGCTAACGCGGGTAAATGTATTGGGCAATTTGGCCAGCACCTGCACAAGGTATTTCTTTTCATAGGGCCCATACACTTTTTTGATCTTTGCATGGTAAGCAAGGCTGTCTACAATGCCCGAGAAATGCGAGCTGTTCAGGATGATCACCGTATCAATTTTATACTGCTTCTTTAATACTTCCCGCGCATAGGCTACCGGGTTGGCCGCGGCTTCCAGGCCGGCCTTCATTTGTACAATGCTTTGTTTCTGCGACCATAAAGATTGCGCCAGTGAAAGCAATAGTACCAGGCTGAGTATTTTTTTCATTAGAGGTGCGTTAGCTGTAAAGATAACGCAGATTGAACAAGGGCCGGGGGCCACTGCGGCGCGGTATAAAAAAAATAAGGGGGAAAATAAGAATACTTTCCCCGTTTTTCCCTGATTTGAATCAATTGAAGACGTGCGACGTCTTGCTTAGAGTTGACTCAAACAATCTTTATGAGAAACTCAAAAATATTTTGCGCCCCTGGTTCTCCAGAAATCGCGGTAAGAAACTGAAATAGTAAAATTGACATAGTTCTCCTTGATGAGGCCATTTTGCTGGGTGCCGCGCTGGCCGATATCCAGCCCCAGGTGCAGCCCAACCAGGTTCTTCTTGCTGTTAACACCGTAGCCAAACGTAAGTCCCATTTCATGCAGCTGTTCTCCCTTAATATCCAAGTAAGACTGCCCGTAATAGGCGCCGTCCTGCAGGTAGTTTTTCTCAAACAGCACATTGTTGAAATAGGATTTCTTATTGGAGACTTCTACACCTACCGAGGCACGCTGG
>DATJGC010000358.1:0-4672 GCA_035495345.1 Chitinophagaceae bacterium
GGTACAATGGCAAAATACTCAATCAGGTAAAAGCTACTGAGTGGCCAGGCAAAAAGAAAACCTGCAAAGGCCTCCTCCAAAAATACCTGGTACAGTGCAAGGGCCCCATCGCGCAGCAACAATACTTGCTCTGGCCACAGACGGCGTTCATACAAAGGAAAAGATGCATCGTAAAGATCATGAACTTGCTGCGGTATATCTGCGCCGGCCGGCAAAAGCTTCAACTGCATGGTTAAAAATACCGAAAGCCGAAGAAATACAACGGGCGAAAGAGTGGATGGTAAAAGGCGCGTTAACGGGTATACACAAAGAGCGCAATATTTTCCGGCGGCAGCTGAAGCTTACCGGGGATATACACATCGCTATAATCCATTTGCAGGCGAAGGCGATTGCGTTTTACGGATTTATTGGCGCGGATAACCTGTGAAAAATGTTTTTTGTACAAGCCCAGCACATACACTTCTGCGTAATACTTACCGGCGGGCAGGTCTTCCAGTAATATTTTGTTATCAGCCGTTGGGTACAGCACTTTTGTGACGACGCCTGCACCAGAACGATCAAATTTATCAAGGATAACCAGCACGGAGTCTACCGGCTGGTTGTTATTGGCTTTGTTATTTAATTGAATGCTGTAGCTAACACCGGTGCTTGCTTTGCTTTTACTGTTGGTGGAAGATTCTTTTGCAAAGCTGGTATCTGTGGTGGCAAGGCTAAGCAGCGATGCGCTTACAAGAAGGGTGGAGAATAAGGTACGGGCAACTAACATAGCAAATTGGGTTAGGGTTAACCTGCAGGAAAAAAATCCTGCCCAATCTATCAACCTGCTTCTTTGTTACATATTAAAAAACAAATTGATACTGTAAAGATGCAAATTTGTTGAAGCCATTGCAAGCCTCGACAGTTGAAACTTCGGAAAATACGGTGAATGGGCGATGCTCTAATAACAACATATTGATTATCAGGTACGGAGGGCATGGCGCCATCGCTGAATACACTGCATTTGCCTACAAAAGGCTACCAGTTACTACTTAAGTTGTCTCTTATACAGTTGAACGGCGTTTTCATAGCCAAGGTAGAGCGCGTCGCACACCAGGGCATGGCCAATGGATACTTCGTCTACCAGCGGTACATGTTGTATAAAATAAGCCAGGTTGTGGAGGTCCAGATCGTGCCCGGCATTGATACCCAGGCCCAGTTCGGCTGCCCTGATGGCGGCTTGGCTATAGGGCGCTACTGCCTGCTGCTGGCCAGCGGCAAATTCCCTGGCATAGCCTTCGGTATACAGTTCTACGCGCTGCGTGCCGGTAGCGGCGGCGCCTTCTATCATCCGGATATCAGGGTCTACAAAAATGGACGTGCGGATGCCGGCTTTTGTAAAAACGGCAATGATTTCTTTCAGGTAATCTCGGTGGGTAATGGTGTCCCAGCCATGGTCTGAGGTAAGTTGTCCTTCCGCATCGGGTACCAGTGTTACCTGGTCTGGTTTTACTTCCAGCACCAGGTCAATAAATTTCTGCTCACGGCAATTACCTTCTATATTAAATTCAGTGGTAATAATTTTTTTAATTGCTCTTACATCTGAGTACCTGATATGGCGCTCGTCTGGGCGGGGATGCACGGTCACTCCATCGGCACCAAACAACTGCGCGTCTATAGCGGCTTTTACAACGTCTGGGTTATTGCCGCCGCGACTGTTTCTGAGAGTAGCAAATTTGTTGATGTTGATGCTCAGCTTTGTCATGCCACAAAAATACTGAGTATTTATTGCAAAGGGCAGGCTTTTGGCCCGCCCCCTGGCATGGTTGTACACCATATAATGAAGGGTCTTCCGGATTAAAACGGTTGTACGGGTTATAATGAGGTAATTAAATTTTCTGCAGTGCAATAGACTCTAGCAAATCTCCATTCAGCATTTTTATTTCAAGGGTATACAAACCGCTTGCGTATTTGCCGAGGTTCTTCATGCTGATCCTGTTATCGCCGGCATTTACAGTGTAACTGGTTATTCTTACCACGTTGCCTGCGCTGTTTAATAAACGAAGCACTGCATTCAGCGTAAAATGACCATCAATCAGCACTGCCAGCTCTGAGGTAAAAGGATTAGGGTTTACCGTGACCTTCAATTTCATGTACAAAGTTTTCATCTCCGGTATCAAAATCTACACCGGGTTGGGTAACATCTGTAAAGGGAGATCAGTTGGTGTTTGCAGGATATTGGTTCCAGGGGTTTGTGTAGTAAAGGAACCAATAATAGGAAGCGTAAATGTATGTAATTTTACTAAAGATCAAAAGTATTTGTACTTTATTTTTATGACAGTAAAAATACGGTCTTTACGGACGATGCTTTTTAAAACCTCGTCACCAGTTTCAGGTTCAGCAGTCGTGGGGTAAGACGGTTGGGAATACTGTACGTAGTATTGGAGAAATCTTTTATCAGCAGGTATGATATAGTATTGGCGCGGTCTATCAGGTTAAATACTTCCAGCGTAGCCCATATATTTTCAAAACCTTTAAACGGACTATGTGCACGGCGCCTGCTGCGGTCTCCATCCAGCAGCAATGCGCTAAAGCCAATATCAACGCGTATATAAGGATCAATAAATAACCCGTTCCGGTATTTTACACTGCCGGGTATATTGTAAGGAAGGTTGCTTCCGTACAAGGTGTTAATGTATACTTTGAAATTTTTGTTGGTGCTTAAGTAATCCTGGAAGAACATGCCAAAAGTAAGCAGTCGGTCGGTAGGCCTGCGCACCCAGCCCTGTTGTACCCTTGTGCTGTCTGTGGGCTGGTTTAAAGAATCCAGTGTATAGTTATAAAAGCTTGCACCATTGATCTTTTCCCTGGTATTCATAATACCAAAGCTTACCCAGCTTTCTGCATCTTTTACCAGCTCACCAAACAGGCGCATTTCTATACCCGTTGCATACGCCTTTGCATTGTTTTCTCCAAAATACCGCAGCCGTACATTGTCTATATCATAGGGTACCACATCATGCATGCCCTTGTAATAGGCTTCGGTGGTAAAACGCATGGGCCGGCCGTTCAAACCCTGGAAGCTATAATCGAACCCGCCGCTTACCTGCCAGCTTTTCTGCGCTTTCAACTGCGTATTTACTTCACCGTTAGGCCGGCGCAGTTCACGGTAAAAAGGGGGCTGGTTGTAAATACCCGCGGCCCCGCGAAATACAATGTCTTTGTTCCAGCTACTGGGTTTCCATGAAAAGCCCGCACGCGGTGACACCAGCCATTCACGGTTCAGATCATTGTAATTGAACCTAACACCCACCTGCAGGATAAAATCTGATGAATCACGAAAGGCAATATTGTCCTGCACAAAACCACTGAGCCGGTTAATGGCAAGGTTGGCGCCTGATTTCAGTACGCTGTACAATGATAATTGCGAAGGATTATACGGGAGCGAATAACCCGCAGAATCCTGGTATTGCCATTCATTGAGGTTGTCGTGTATAGTCTGGCGGTCTGCGGAAAGTCCCCATTGGAGGGCGTGGCGGCCTTTGTCATAATAACCTTTATGACTGATATTCCAGACATCAATGGTGAGTTTGTTTCTTGCATGGTTTTGAAAAACACCAGCGCCCAGCGGGTTGATGATGAGCCCGAAACTCGGCTTGCTTTTATCAAAATCACGTTCGCCAAAAAGATAAGCCCCGCTGATGTCTAAAGATTCATTCTCCTTATCCTCAAAAAAACTGGCCATCCATTTCATGCGCAGGTTATGGCGCAGCTGCTGGTTGATAGAAAGCCCCAGCATATTGGTGCGGTAGCGGTCTTCTTCCTTACCATCAAAGAATATATCCAGTCCCAGGTTGGCGGTAAAATAGGGCGAGAAAACAGAGGCGGTTTGTTGAGAGAAGGACGGTACCAGTGTAAATTTTGTTTGCGAGAAATTGCCCAGCAGTTCTGCACTCCATTTTGGGTTAAACTGGTAGGTAAGCAATGCCTGCAGGTCTGAAGAGGAGGGCACATAGTTACCCTTTGTTTCCTGGCTGGAGAGCAGGTTGCGGTTGCTTTTGTTTCTAACGCCCAGCAGGTAGGTGAACTTATTGTGCAGGCCGACGCCTTCCAGCTCCAGGCCTTGTTCAAGCAAACTGATATAGGCGGCACCGCCAAATTTTTTTGGTTTCTTGTACTGGATGTCCAGCACGCTGCTCATCTTGTCTCCATACTTAGCCTGGAAACCGCCATTGTAAAAACTGACGGAGCGCGTCATCTCCGGGTTAATAAAACTTAGTCCTTCCTGTTGCCCGCTGCGCACCAGGTAGGGCCTGAACACTTCAAAGTCATTTACATAAATGAGGTTCTCATCATAGTTGCCACCGCGTACAGAATAGCTGGAGGTAAGTTCATTATTAGAGCCTACAAATACTTTGATAAGGCTTTCAATGCCCCCGGTGGGCGAAGGAATATTGATGGCTTGTTTTGGATTGATGGAGATAAGACCGGCTTCACGTCGCTGGCGTTGGTCTGTTACCACTACTTCCTGCAGGTCTTTGGCATTTCTTTCCAGGCGAATGGTAATTTGTTCCTGCTCTCCCTGGCTCAATAAAAAATTTCTTTGTTCGGTGGTATAGCCGGCATAAGAAAACAGCAGCGCAAAGGCCTTATCGGCCGGCACCTGCAATGAAAAGGTACCAGAGTCTGTGCTGGC
>DATJGC010000359.1:0-8679 GCA_035495345.1 Chitinophagaceae bacterium
TCCAGCAATTTCTTTTCTTCAAACGGGCGCTTGCCAATCAGCGCTTCCACATCACTTTGAAACAAGACTTCTTTTTCTAGCAGGGCTTCTGCCAGTTTCTTCACTTCTTCTTTCTTTTCTATCAGCAATTTCTTGGTACGCTCAAAGGCATCATCAATCAGCTTTCTTACTTCCTGGTCGATGATCTTAGAGGTTTCTTCTGAGTAAGGTTTTGTGAACGCATTTTCCTGCTGCGGATCATAATAGCTAACATTGCCTACCTTATCATTCATACCATATACCGTTACCATGGCATAGGCAGTGCGGGTAATCTGCTGCAGGTCATTCTGCGCACCGGTAGAGATCTTATTGAAGAAAATGTCTTCACTTGCCCTGCCGCCGAGCGTCATACAAATCTGGTCTGTAAGCTGGTCTGTATTGTACAGGTATTGTTCTTTTGGTGTGTATTGCGCATAGCCCAGTGCCGCGGTACCACGAGGTACAATGGTTACTTTCAGCAGCGGGTAAGCATGTTCCAGGAACCAGCCGCAGATGGCATGACCGGCTTCATGGTATGCAATGATCTTTTTCTCATCCGGAGAAATGATCTTATTCTTCTTTTCCAACCCGCCAATAACACGGTCAATGGCATCCTGGAAGTCAGACATATCCACTGCATCTTTTCCTTTACGTGCGGCTATCAGTGCAGCCTCATTACAAACATTGGCAATATCTGCACCCGCAAAACCGGGGGTTTGTTCTGCCAGCTTATAAATATCGAGCGTTTGAGAGATCTTAATGGGTTTCAGGTGCACTTTAAAAATATGTTCCCTGCCTTTAAGATCGGGTTTATCAATTTCAATCTGTCGGTCAAAACGGCCTGGGCGCAGCAAGGCAGAATCCAGTACATCGGGTCTGTTGGTAGCAGCCAGTACAATGATGCCGCTTTCGCCGCTAAAGCCATCCATTTCTACCAGCAACTGGTTAAGGGTGCTTTCTCTTTCATCATTGCTCATTACAGCGTTCTTACCCCTTGCACGACCGATAGCATCAATTTCATCAATGAAAATGATACAGGGCGCTTTTTCTCTTGCCTGTTTAAACAAATCACGCACGCGGCTGGCACCCACACCTACAAACAGCTCTACAAAGTCTGAACCGCTCATTGAGAAGAAGGGCACCTGCGCTTCACCAGCCATGGCTTTTGCCAGCAAGGTTTTACCGGTACCGGGAGGGCCTACCAGTAGGGCACCCTTGGGTATTTTACCACCGAGGGCGGTGTATTTTTTTGGATTCTTAAGGAAGTCAACAATCTCCATCACTTCCACTTTTGCTTCGTCAAGACCGGCAACATCATTAAAAGTGATCTGTACACGGGTGCCTTTATCAAAAAGCGTTGCCTTTGATTTTCCGATATTGAAAATACCACCTGGTCCACCGGCACCACCACCGCCGCTGCCCATCTTACGCATGAGCAGTATCCAAATCAGCACAATGGCAACAATGGGCAATAGTATGTTTAAAGCCGGGGCCACCCAATCACCTTCCTTTGAAGAGTTGGGATAGATTTGTGGAAGGTTGGGATACTTCTGGTAGAAGGCGCGAAGATCATCCGCAAATATTTTAGAATCGCTGATGGTGAATTGAAATTGCGGTCCTTTGTCAGAAACCGGTTCTGTTTTCTTTGCCAGCTTTGCTTTTATGTATTCTTTGTTGAGGCTGTCTTTTTTGATGTAGACTCTTACAAGATCCTTATTGCTGATGACATCAAAATTTTCAACATCGCCTTTGGCAAGCATCTGGTAAAATTCCTGCTGGGTGGTTTCAACGGCGGTAGGGGTAAATTTTCCGCTGAAGAGATTAAAGCCAATCAATATTACTGCAATGGCTGCCCATACCCAATATATATTAAACCGGGGGCCTTTTTTGGGGTCATCGCTGCCCCCCTGCGGACGTATCCTGGTTCCTTTTTCGTTCGGTTTCAAGTCTTCCTGTGCCATATTGTTTTTATGTAATCGTACTAAATAAATGCTTTTACAGCATCTTTGTTCGAAATAGGGGTTATAAACTTTTATTAAACAAACTATTCGTGTTCGGTAATGCCAGCGTCGCTCCACATCTCTTCCAGCTTATAAAATTTGCGGGCGTCTTCATGCATTACATGCACTACAACGTTGATGTAGTCTACCAGTACCCATTGAGAACCGTGTTGTCCTTCATGCCTGAAGGGCGCTTCGCCGCATTGCTCTTTCACCATGTGTTCTACATGGTCTGTTATGGCTTTAATTTGTGTAGTATTGGAGGCATGGCATATCACAAAAAAATCAGTCACTGCCTCAGGTATCTTGTGCAGATCCAACGAAACAATGTTTTCCCCCTTTTTTTGTTGAATGGCTTGGATGATGGTTTTAAAGATGCGCGAGTTTCTTGTTAATCTTGTTGTGCTGTCCGGTTTGCGGTTAGCTAACATGCTCAATTGTTCCAAATAGTCAAAACATTTAAGTGAATAAAGTATAATCGGTTAAGTGAAGCCTTTGTTGTGTTAATAGCTCAGATGCTGCGTTTTAGAACCGGTTATAATGACAAAATAGGCATTTATATTTATCCGGAAACGTATCCTGCCTAAAATCTTATTTTCGTTGCTGCCAAAAGTACAACTGTTTAATCATTTACCTACCATGATTTCCACCGGCGGGCACCTAACCATTTTAGAATCAGTTGACAGTACCAACAACTATGCCATGGCAATGGTTCGTACCGGAATGGCAAAACATGGAGATGCCTTCTTTGCAATGGCCCAGACAGCCGGCAAGGGACAGCGGGGAAAGACCTGGGTAACAGAGCCGGGCAGCAATATCATTCTAACCACTGTATTACAACCCCAACGCCAGCCATTACAGCGGCAATTTGCCTTTAGCACTGCCATGGCCCTGGCCGCTTCTGACTTTTTTAACGATTACACACACGGAGATAGCAGTATTAAATGGCCCAATGATATTTACTGGCGTGACAGAAAGGCAGGGGGTATTCTCATTGAAAATATCTTTGGCAACAACGCGGAGGCAGCGGAGCCAGGTGCTATGCACGAAAAATCAGAACTCACCAGCGGCCATTGGTTATGGGCCATCACCGGTATGGGCATCAATATCAACCAGACAAGGTTTGCAGACGATATACGCCATCCCGTTTCATTACAACAAATCACCGGTAAAACCTGGGATGTACTGGAGCTGACGAAGGCGCTTTGCCAGCATATAGAACAGCGCTTCAGGCAATTTATGGATGGAACTGATGTACTGGCCGAATACAACCAGCGTTTGTACAAACTGGGTGAAACCGTAACATTCAAAAAAGAGACGCGCGTTTTTAAGGGAACTGTAAAAGGCGTAAATGCCGCCGGACAATTGCTGCTAACCACCGCCATGGAGGAAGCCTACAATTTCGGTGAAATTGAGTGGGTATTATAGCAAATGTGCTTGTGAACACAGATGTCTCTATGATACCCTGAAAGGCGGAATGTATTTATCAAGGCTTTCATCTTCTTCTGCGGCCCTTGCCTCCTTTTCATACTTGTTGTTGTAATAACCATTGCGCATACTTTCCAGTAAATACTTCAGCAAAAAAAGCAGGTAACCATGTTTTTTGAATTGCCGCACATGCGCCAGTTCATGCCTTACCCATTTACGGTTATTGATGAACTCCTGCGTGGTAGTGTCATGCAGTAAAATGGTTTTGCCCAGCACCATGGCCATCTTATCCTGCTTGAGCTTGCGCGCAGCCAGTCGGGCAAAAAAAGAATTTTCTTTGATATAGTATTTCACGCTGCAGTGGTAACCGGCTCCTTTAACACCGGCGGGACAATAAAAATACAATGCGTACGCGTGATAATAAAAGCTATTTGCTATTTGTACTACTGGTTTTTTTGAAGGCATTGTTGACGAGGTAGACGCCATAGAGTGTTACTGCACCCCCGGTGGCGATGAACCAGGTCAGCGGCTCATCAAACAACAAAAAACCCAGCAGCACGGCAACAATGGGGTTGATATAGGCATACAGCGAGGTTTGTGCGGCGCTCAGGTGCTGTAGCGCATACAGGTAAGCAAG
The DNA here is from genome assembly GCA_035495345.1 of Chitinophagaceae bacterium. Lineage (GTDB taxonomy): Bacteria > Bacteroidota > Bacteroidia > Chitinophagales > Chitinophagaceae > JACMLD01. The sequence goes on from DATJGC010000359.1 coordinate 4,084, forward strand.
AAAGGAGATAACCGAACCAAAGAACACCAGGTAACCAATGGCGGCCCATGCCTGCCAGGGCACCTGCGTTAGCGGCACAGACTTACCGGTAATGCTTGCTATGGCCGACAGTACCAGGCCAGACACTGCCATTTGTAAGCCGATACCAAAATAGGGATTGAATGATTTTGCGTGTTGCTTGGTATACACGGTGCCCATGGCCCATGTCCAGGTAGCGGCCAGTGAGATGATGATGCCCAGGGTGAAGCCGGCCTGCAGAAAATCATGCAGGTGCTCGTAAAAAATAATACAAATACCGGCAAAGCCCACGGTAAAGCCCAGCACCGCTTTTTTGGAGATGGAAGGCCCTTTGCTAAAAAAACTATTGATGACCAGCCATAGCGGTACAATGGCGTTGATGATGGCTGCCAATCCGCCGCTGATATACTGTAGGCCCCAGGTAGCCAGGCCATTACTAAGAATAAAATTAAAAAGCGCCAGCACAAGTATGGTTTTCCATTCTTTTGCATTGGGCCAGCGTGCCTTGCCGCTGATGATAAAATACAATACATACACCGAGCCGCCAATGAATTGCCTGATGCCTGCCATTTGAAAAGCGGGCATGTACTTAACGCCCTGTTTGCTGGCCAGCCAGGTGGTACCCCAGAAAAAGCAGACCATGGCAAGTGCCAGGTAGGCCTTGGTGCGCCGGCTGCGCTGCCGCAGGTTTACCGGGTTATAAGGTGATGATAAAAAACTGGCGATAAAATCCATTGACAGTTGTATAACAATCTGTACGTAGCAGGCCAATGCCCCGGGAATCTGTTACGCGTAAGCATACCCGTTAGTGATGCATTGCGGGTAGCGGTCTTCGTTAATGCCTTCAGCCTTTCGTTCTAATTAATGTTTGAAATGCCGCATGCCCGTAATTACCATGGCAAGATTATGTTGTTTGCAGTATTCAATTGAATCATTGTCGCGGATAGAACCCCCCGGCTGTATAAAAGCGGTAACCCCGGCCTGGTGACCCAATTGTACGCAGTCATTGAACGGAAAAAATGCGTCGCTGGCCATTACGGCGCCGGTAAGATCAAAGTTGAACTGCTTTGCCTTGTCCACCGCGTGGCGAAGCGCATCAATACGGCTGGTTTGGCCACAACCCTTGCCAATGAGTTGCTTGTTTTTTACCAGCGCAATGGCATTGCTTTTTAAATGCTTGCACACAAGATTAGCAAAGAGTAAGTCTGCATTCTCCTGCGTTGTGGCATTTCTGCCGCCAGCTTCTTTCCATTCAGTAAAATTGCCCTCATCAGTATGCTGCATGAGTACACCGTTGAGTAAAGAACGGAACTGTTGTTTGGCATGACCGGTTTTTTTCAGCTGAAGGAGTATCCGGTTCTTTTTAGATTTGAGCACGGCCAGTGCGTCCTCGTCAAAGGCGGGCGCTATCAGCACCTCAAAAAAGATTTCGTTGATGGCTTCTGCCGTGGCCTTATCAATGGTTGCATTGCAGACCAGCACGCCACCAAAGGCGCTTTCATTATCACCTGCCAGGGCTGCGTCCCATGCTTCTTTTACGGTACTGCGGGCTGCAATGCCACAGACATTGGTGTGTTTTATAATTGCAAAAATGATTTCTTCACTGGTAACACCGTTGCTTACGGGTGCCGGAAATTCTGTTATCAATTGTATGGCCGCATCTGTGTCTACCAGGTTATTGTAAGAAAGTTCTTTGCCATTCAATTGGTCAAACAGCACGCTGGTTTCGCCATAAAAAACACCCGGTTGGTGCGGGTTTTCTCCGTAGCGCATGGGCGTGGGGTGATTCACCGATGCATGAAAATAACTGCCGCCCTGCGGGGTAAAATAATTGCTGATGGCCACATCATAATGCGCCACTATTTCAAATGCTTTTGCTGCAAAGGTTCTGCGTTGTTCAAGCGTGGTTTCTCCTTTTTGCTGCTGCAGCAAGCTGGCCAGGGCATTGTATTCTTTTTTCGCTGCTATTACTACCACATCTTTAAAGTTCTTGGCAGCGCCGCGGATCATAGAAGGACCGCCAATGTCTATCTTCTCAATAATCTGTTTTTCATCAGTGGTGTTGGCCACCGTTTCTTCAAAGGGATACAGATCTACTATCACCAGGTCGAGCGCAGGAATTTTGTATTGCTGCATTTCGGCCACATCGGTCTCATTATCCCTTCTGCCCAATATGCCACCAAATACGGAGGGATGCAGTGTTTTTACCCTTCCCCCCAAAATAGAGGGGTAGGTGGTGAGATTTTCTACGGGTATAACAGGAATCTGCAGCTTCTCTATAAAAGACTGTGTACCACCGGTGCTGTAAATAGTGATGCCCAGTTCATGCAGTTGCTGTACCACGGGTTCAAGGCCATCTTTATAAAAAACAGAGATTAATGCAGACTGAATTCTTTTGTTCATGTAGTAAGTTTTGAAGCGCCGGCAGCAGGAGCGTGTTGAATAAGAAGCGCAAAACTACTTCAATCCATGTTCATCACAAAAGCCCCGTTATCCACTACTGAAACGCAGTGCAGGCCAAGCTTTGCGGCTTCCTCCTTCCACTTATGCACCTTGGCCGGCGTATTGGAAGCATCTGCTATTACCTGCGTGCAGGAAAATGTTTTTGCCAGCGAGGCCAGCGTTACAGGTGCATTTCCTGAAAGAATGATAAGGTCTGTTTTTATGGGTTGCTGCAGCAATGGAAATGCGTTGTTACGGTCTATCAGCACAATCTTTCGGTTATTAAAAAAGTAAACCGGCCCGTTGCCGCTCAGGCTTTCCAGTGCAGCCACTTCCTTTACCCGGTATAAAATGCGGGCAGGCAATAGTTGTGGCTCCATTAAAAGGCGATCCCGTGGCTCCTGAACATCGCCCAGTAAAACAGATTGCCGGCCGCTGATAAAATGCATTGCCCTGTGTTTTGGAATATTGTACACTACCAGGGATTGTTGCCGGCCGGCATTAATGAATGAGATGCTGCGCAAGGTAAAAAATGCCAGTACGCAGCCCAGCGCTGTAAAAAATGCCGCTCTGCGTTTACTAACTACCCAGGAGCACAGTGCAGCTATAAGGCCATACAAGAGCAAGGCCTGCCAGACATTTATCTGCATACCAGACCATACTGAAAAGGGCAGTTGGTCCATGTAACTGATAAAATGGTTCATGGTTGCAATCAGCCAATAAATAAGCTGGCCCAGTGGCGCCGCAATGGCCGGCAAAGCACTGACAATACACAGGCCTATTTCCAGTAACACAACCAGGCTGGAAAGCGGTACTGCCAGCAAATTGGTAAACAAAAAATAGACAGGAAACTGGTGAAAATGGAACATGCTCAACGGGGTGGTAAGCACCTGCGCCGCTATTGTAACGGCCATCAGCTTCCAGATGCCGTCTACCATTGGGTTGGTAAAATAAAAACAGTTGTATACCGGCTTCATAAAAATAACGATGCTCAGTACTGCGCCAAAGGATAGCTGAAAACCCGCATCCCACAACCAATAAGGATTGATACAGAGCAGTACAAAGGCAGCCGCTGCCAGCGAGTTGTAGATAAATGTCTTGCGCCCCGTGTTTTCAGCAATCACAATGCAGGTGAACATCACGGCAGAACGCAATATGGATGGCCCGCCGCCTGTTAACAACGCAAAGAGCCAGAGCAGGCTGATAATGAGCACCGCCGCCAGCCAGCGTGCCCGGGCGCTCTTCCTGAGTGGCGCAGTTACCATGGCCAGCAACCAGTAAATTAAGCCCAGGTGCATACCAGAGATGGCAATCACGTGCACCACGCCGGTATTGGCATACAATTGCAGGAGACTTTTATCCAGATCATCTTTAAAACCTACCAGTAAGGCTTCTGCCATGCCGGCTTCTGTTTTTCCTGGTATAAAACGTGTAAGCACCTGTAGCAACTTTTCTCTTATGCTAAACAAAAAGACGGAGAAACTGCGCTGTTGCATACCCGGTAGTACCACAAAATCTTTTGCCTGCAGGTATACCTGCTGGTAAATACCCTGGAAGGCGGCATAGCGTTCATAGTTAAACGCCCCCGGGTTACCGCTATTCTTTACAGGTTGCAATGGTTTCTGCAAAACAATCACCGCGCCGGGCGGCAACAAGGCAACCGGTATTTTTTTATCAAAGTAAAGTATGATATTTCCTTCCACGGCAATGGCAGCACCAGGCCTGTCTATCTGCAGGGCCGCTGCCACCGCCTTATAGCTGTTTGCTTTTTCTGACAGTGGTTCTTTTAACATTACCCAGACCCTGTCGCCCTCTTTATAATAATGATTGATCCATTGTTTGTGGTGGCGGATATCTGCCTGCCAGATTAATAACATACCCAATGCTGCAAACATGGCATTGATACAAACACCGTTGATCCATGTCAGCCTGAACTGGAGGTAAGTAAGACGATTATTGAACACCAATAACAATGCAACCGAAGCTATCAGTGCCATCCATAAGATGCCTGCCGGCAGGGCAGCATACCATTGCAGCACAATGCCTGCCGTAAGCGGTACCAGCAGGCGCAGGAAGGGCGCCTGTTTCCAGAGGTAAATGGTTTGCCGGGGCATAGCGGAAGATAACAAGTTTGTG
>DATJGC010000360.1:0-5422 GCA_035495345.1 Chitinophagaceae bacterium
TTTTTACTGGCCGGCGCCGTGGCAGCCTTCATTGCCTTGTTAACCATCAGCGTTCAGGCAATAAAAGCCGCTGTTGCTAACCCGGTAACCAGCCTTAGAAATGAATAAATACTGATTGCATATGCCAGCAAGTGCAAAGCATTTTTTTACGTAACATTTCAACCTTCATTCATAACCTGTATCTGTAACCGATAACCGATTCTTCTATGTTTAAGAATTTCTTTAAGGTGGCTTTCAGAAACCTTATCCGTAACAAAGGCTTTTCTGCCATAAATATTATGGGCCTGGCAGTAGGTATGGCCAGCGCCATTCTTATTTTTCTTTGGATACAGAATGAAATGAGTTACGACCAGTTTCATGAAAAGAAAGAGAGGATCTACGAAGCCTGGAACAAGGCGAGGTTTGATGGCAAGCTCATGTGCTGGAACACCACACCAAAGATTCTTGCAAGAACCTTAGAGCATGATTTGCCCGAAGTAGAGCGCGCGGTACGTGTTCACTGGGGAAGCAATTTTCTCATTAGCCTGGGAGACAAACGCATCACCAAGACCGGCAATATGGTTGATACCGGCTTTTTGCAGATGTTCAGTTTTCCGCTGCTGAAGGGCAATGCAGCCACCGCGCTCAACGACATGCATTCTATTGTGCTTACAGAAACCTGCGCCAAAAGCCTCTTTGGCAAAGAAGACCCCATGGGCAAAACGTTGAAGATTGAAAACAAGGATAATTTTACGGTAACGGGTATCATGAAGGACCTTCCCAATAATACCCGTTTTAAGTTTGAATACCTTTTGCCATGGTCTTACCTCACCTACCGGCATGAAGACGATAGCAGCTGGGGCAATAACAGCACCCGCACTTATGTCTTGCTAAAACAAAACGCCAGCCTTGCTTCTGTAGCCCCCAAGGTAAAAGTGCTTAAACAGCATTATGAAGATGAAGCCAAAAAAGACAAGTGGGAAATGTTTCTCTATCCCATCAGCCGCTGGCGTTTGTACTCCAGCTTTACCAATGGTGTGGAAGACAGTGGCGGCCGAATGACCTTTGTGCGCTTATTTGGTACCATTGCCATTTTCATTCTGCTGATAGCCTGCATCAATTTTATGAACCTTAGTACGGCACGCAGTGAGAAGCGCGCTAAAGAAGTAGGCATCCGCAAAGTAGTAGGTGCACAAAAGGTATCGCTCATCAGCCAGTTTATTGGCGAGTCGATACTGATTGCCTTCCTGGCGGCCATACTTGCACTAATCATGGTAGCACTTAGTCTGCCCGCCTATAACCAGCTTACAGACAAAAAACTCTTCATCAACTTTGCCAGTGTATACACCTGGCTGGCCGCCATTGGGTTTATTGTATTTACCGGTGTAATGGCCGGCAGCTATCCTGCCTTCTTTTTATCTTCTTTTCAACCCGTAAAAGTATTGAAGGGCACCTTCAAAAAAGCACATGCGCTGGTAACGCCCCGCAAAGTGCTGGTGGTGCTGCAGTTTACTTTTGCCATTATGCTCATCATTTGCACCATTATTGTAAAACAGCAGATTGACTATGCGCAAAACAGGGAAACCGGCTACAATAAAGACAACCTGGTATACCACTTCATGACCGGTGATATTACCAGGAATTACCCCCTTATTAAAAACGAATTGCTTTCTTCAGGGGTAGCCGCCGCGGTTACAAAAACAAGCGCGCCCATGACGGAAAGCTGGAGCGATGGCTGGGGCCAGGAATGGGAAGGCAAAGACCCCAATGATAAAACAGACTTTAACCGCTATGTGTCTGACGAAGGGCTTGGCGCCACCGTGGGCCTGCAATTTGTGCAGGGCCGGGATTTTGATCTGAAACAGTTTCCTACAGACAGCACCGGTTTAATCATTAACGAGTCTGCCTTAAAGGTGATGAAATTTAAAGATCCCCTGGGCAAAACGGTAAAAGACAATGGCACTGTCTGGCATATCGTAGGGGTGATAAAAGATTTTATTCTTACCTCTCCCTATGAACCCACCCGGCCCATGCTGATTTCGGGCGCTAAAAATGATTGGTTCAGTGTGGTACAGATAAAACTGAATGGCCAGCGCCCATTGGCAAAAAATATGGAACAGGCCGCCGCCATCTTTAAAAAATACAACCCGGAATACCCCGTAAACCTGCAGTTTGTAGATGCAGAATATGCGCGCAAATTTGAAAATGAACAAAGACAGGGTACTCTGGCGGCCTTATTTGCAGGACTTACCATTTTTATTTCTTGCCTTGGTTTATTTGGACTGGCCACTTACATGGCTGAAAATCGTGTAAAAGAAATTGGTGTAAGAAAGGTGCTGGGCGCTTCAGTTTCCGGCATCACCGCATTGCTGTCTAAAGATTTTATTCGGCTGGTGGTGATTGCATTTGTTGTAGCGGCGCCCTTGTCTTACTGGGCCATGTACCGCTGGCTGCAAGATTATGAATACCGCGTAAGCATTCATTGGTGGGTGTTTGCAGTAGCCTGCATTTTGTCTGTGGCCATTGCATTGATTACCGTGAGCTTCCAGGCTATGAAGGCGGCCAGGGCCAACCCGGTAAAAAGTTTGCGCACTGAATAATTATTACAATCCATCGCTGGTATTTGCCAGCGGGTACACACTCATAGATTTAAAACAACAGGTATGTTAAAGAATTATCTTTTGCTGGCGTTTAACAATTTCAGAAAACAGAAAATGTTTTCGCTCATCAATATACTCGGACTAACCGTGGGCATTACCTGCTGTTTGATGATTTTTTTGTTTATCCTGAATGAGCTTAGCTACGATAGCTTCCACAAAAATGCCGGCAGCATGTACCGCGTTATGCGCGTTGGCAATGTCAATGGCAAGCGAAGCGAGATACCCTACCTCTCTCCCCCCTATGCAACTGCCCTTGTGAATGATTTCCCCGATGCGGTACAAGAAGCGGTGCGCATATCACCAGACAATGATCTTATCAGCTACGGCAATATTTCTTTTAATGAGAAGCGGATTTACCTGGCAGACGATAACTTTTTTACCTTCTTCAGTTTTCCGCTGCTGCAGGGCAATGCAGCCACCGTGCTGAAAGAACCCAACAGCATTGTACTTACCGCTAAAACAGCTAAAAAATATTTTGGCACAGCAGACCCCATTGGCAAAGTGTTGACCATGAACCAGAAGATGGCGTTAAAAGTAACCGGCATTGCGCAGGATGTGCCGGTAAACTCTCACCTTGACTTTGACATGGTAATACCCATCTCCAATTTTAAGCACGACGCCTGGTTTAACCAATGGCCCAGCAACAGCCTGTTCACCTATGTTCAACTAAAACCCGGCGTCAGCGCAGCTGCTCTTAATAAGCGCTTCCCCGCATTTATGGACAAATACCTCGGCGCCTTTTATAAGGAGAGCGGGTTTAAGATGGACTTACAACTGAACCCTTTTAAGGAAATTTATTTTGAAAAGGAAACTCCTTTCGATAATGTGAAACACGGCGATAAAAAGATGGTGTACATCTTTATGTCGATAGCATTGCTGATCCTGCTCATTGCCTGCATCAATTTTATGAACCTGGCTACCGCGCGTGCGGCAGAACGGGCCAAGGAAGTGGGTCTTAGAAAAGTAATGGGTGCGGTGCGTCAACAATTGATCGGCCAGTTCATTTTTGAATCTCTTCTTGTTACGCTGTTGGCTTCCCTGCTGTCTGTTTTCTTGCTGCAACTCTTAATGCCAGCCTACACGCAGCTGCTGGGCTACCAGCTTCCGGGCTTCCTGGGTAATCCCCGGCTGTATGCCTTTCTTGCCGCGGTTGTTATTGTGGTGGGTTTGCTGGCGGGCAGCTATCCGGCACTGTTACTGTCTTCCTTCTCTCCCATTGAAGCATTAAAAGGAAAATTACGCTTGGGTAAAAATGGCGCCTTCTTCAGAAAAACATTGGTGGTTTTCCAGTTTGGCATCTCGGTGCTGCTGATCATTGGCATTACCATCATCATGAGCCAGATGAATTATATGAAGAACAGCAACCTGGGTTTTGATAAAGAACAATCTTTGATAGTCCGTTTTGATAATGCTTCCATCCGTGACAATCGGCTTTCTTTTAAAAATGAATTGAAACGCAATAGCGCGGTACAGCAGGTATCGCTAATGTCTGGAGAACCCGGCGGTTTTCACGACAGTTATGGTTTTGAATACGAAGGAAAGCCCGGTGAACGCCTGCTGCTGAATACAGAGTTTACGGATTTTGATTACGTAAAGACATTGGGGCTATCAATTATTGCCGGCAGGGATTTTTCTGGCAGCTTTCCCACAGACAGTGCAAAGGCAGTGCTGATCAACCATTCTGCGGCTACCCGTATGGGTTATACACCCGATCAGGCTGTGGGCAAATGGGTAAAAAACCTGGTATCAGATACAGCGCGGCGGTATATTGTAGGCGTGGTGGAAGACTTTCATTATATGTCGCTCAAAGAACCCATTGGCGGTCTCGTTATTACGCCGGGTCCAGACCTGCGCCTTGCGCTGGTAAAAATGAAAACCCGAGAATTACAGGCCACATTGAATGATTTTAAAAGAATCTATACGCAACTGGTACCTGCTTATCCATTTGAGTACAGTTTCCTGGATGAGAAATTCAATCAGTTGTATAAAACAGAACTCAGGCAGAAATCTGTACTCACTGCTTTTTCAGTCATTGCTATTTGTATTGCCTGCCTTGGCTTATTTGGATTGGCCTCATATACGGCGGTTAAACGCACTAAAGAAATTGGCGTAAGAAAAGTGCTGGGCTCATCCGTGCAGGATATCGTGGTATTGTTATCAAAGGATCTTCTAAAACCCGTACTGCTGGGCACGCTTATCGCCCTGCCACTGGGTTATTATTTTACGGCTAAATGGCTGCAGGGCTTTGCTTATCGTGTACCGTTGCATTGGTGGATGTTTGCGGGTGCGGCAGCCATGGCCATTCTGATTGCCTTGTTTACCGTGAGTGTGCAAGCCATCAAAGCCGCATTGGCCAATCCGGTAAAGAGTTTACGGACAGAATAGTGGTTGGCCAATCATAGTTGAATGGCCTTATCGTAAGCATATTACAGCCTCAAATTTAAAACAGCAACAGTGATAAGAAATTATTTTAAAATAGCATGGAGAAGCCTGTTAAAGCACAAGGGATATACCGCCATTAATATTGCGGGACTAACCATTGGTATTGCCTCCTGCCTACTGATTTTTCTTGTGGTAAGTTATGAGTTGAGTTATGATACGTTTCAAAAGAACTATCAACGTGTTTACCGCATTGTTACTGCCACCACCAACAAAGACGGCAGCGAAGCTACAAACCCCGGCATACCCGTGCCTGCACTGGAAGCGCTGCGCACAGACTTTCCGCAGATGGAAAAAATAGTGCCTGTATTGTCGGCCTATGGCAGCCAGGTAATTGTGCTGGG
>DATJGC010000361.1:0-5118 GCA_035495345.1 Chitinophagaceae bacterium
AAAACATGATTAAGACTTCGGTTATCTGTTCTAAGCAAACGGGAGGCCGCTACACGAAGTGTCCGACTTCGTATGTCGTATGTTCTTTCGAGTCTGCGACTCCTAGACAGGTCTCAGTTTCACGTTCTTTTGCTTTGCCTACAGTTTGGAGTTTTCAGTTTTCAGCTTCGTTTGTTTCTCGCAGCGACGCAACGAGGCGGCGCAAGATAACCGAAGTCTTGCAACAGCTTGATCTTGCAAAAACATGATTAAGACTTCGGTTATCTGTTCTAAGCAAAAGGAAGGCCGCTATACGAAGTCTCCAGACTTCGTATGTTGTATGTTCTTTCGAGTCTGAGACTCGTAGACAGTTCTTCGTTTCGCGTTCTTTTGCTTAGCCTACAGTTTGGAGTTTTCAGTCTGAAGTTTTTAGTCCTTGATTAGTTTTTCGAGATCGGCGGTCATGGCCGGACTGAGATCATACTTGTTTTTGTAGGCTTCTTTAAAGAATGCGCGGGCATTATAACCCTTGCCCAGTCCCTGCATCATCTTGCCCATCCAATAGAGTTCCAGTCCTTCCAGCGGCTTGCCGGATACCGATTGCTGGTACAACGCATAGGCTTCTGCGGGTTGCTGATTACAGAAAAGACTCCAGGCATACCAGGCATTGGTTTGCGGGGTGGAACGGTTCTCCAGTTCCCGCTTGCAAATAGTAACCGCTTTTGAAGGTTGCGACAATACGCCGGTATACAATTCTATCAGGTACTTGTTGTACATATTGCCATACAGGCTGTCGCTGGCCTGTTGCGCAAAGGCCGTGGCATAGCGCGCCGTTTCAATGCTGTCTTTGCGGTGTTGTGCCGCCTGGTATAACTTGAACAAAGGATCTGGCAGCAGGTATTTTGTTTGCACAAAACTGAACAACTGCTGTGCAAGCGAATCATTGTTATCATGCACCAGCGCAATCCAACCCATTCCAATAATACTATGATAATCTGCTGCATTGCCACGCACACAAAGCTTATACAAATCATAGGCTTCCTGCAGCCTGCCTGCATGAATATAAAGATCCGCGGCATTGGCCAACGCTACGTTTTGCAAATGTGCTGAAGAGGAAGCGTTCTTTGCGGCAGAAAGCATGCTGTTGATGGCGCTGTCCATCCGCCCGTTAAGATGATCCATTTTTGAGCGACGGAAAAAATAACCGTAATCAGCGTACGGCTTCATTTGCTGCACATACAAGCCAGCATTGCTGTATCGACCCAGTTCAAAATCAACATCAAAAGAATTACTGAGCAATTCGTATCGCTTTAAACCCAGTTTCCTGGCAGTTTCCAGAAAAGCATCCGCCTGCAGAAAACTATGTTGCAGCAGGCTATAATGACAAAGCGCGAGTTGCGGGCCGGTCTCTTTAGCATTGTACACAGTATTCACCCGTTGCATGATACTATCGGCTGCTTTCAGGTCATGAATATTGCCCAGCTGCTGAAAACGTGCTACCAGCGATGATGCATACCTTGATTCATTACTGAGCCCTGTGTTTTGCGGGTCGATCCTCCCCTTCCAAAATTGAATGTCTTTTTCAGTGGCGCTGATGGCAGCAGGTGAAGTATAATGCGCTAAGAGGCTGTCTGTAAAGGATTTCTCCACAATGGCAGACTGGTGGCAACTGCTGCAAACAATGAAGACAAGAAGGCCGATGAAGTGATTTTTCAACTGGTTGGTTTTGCAAAACATACGTAAATATAGCCTGATTGGTTCTTCTGATGGCAGCGGTACCAGGCAACACAAGTACAGCAAATAGTAAAGTGGTGAGACCGCATTGGTTAGTTGTACAAATAGTGCGGGTAAACACAGCTAGCCATCAATTACCTGCAGCCAGCACATCTGCAATATGCATGGTTTGGAGTGGAAGGTTTTTATAGCGTATGTATCCTTCTAGGTGCATGAGGCATGACAGATCTGTGGAAATAATATATTGCGCACCGGTGGCCAGTGCGTGGTTTACTTTCTGGTCTGCCATGGAGATGGAGATTGGCTCAAACTTAACGGCAAAGCTGCCGCCAAAACCGCAGCAGGTTTCTACATCGTCCATTTCAATTAACTCCAGTCCTTTTACATGTTGCAACAGGGTACGCGGTTCCTGCTTGATGCTGCACTCGCGCAGCGCGGCGCATGAATCATGATAGGTGGCCCTGCCCTGCAGTCGTGCACCCATGTCTTCCTTGTGCAGCACATTTACCAGGAAGGAAGAAAATTCCATCGTGCGTTTACCCAGTTCTTTTACATTGTTGTGCAGGGAAGAATTATCGAACAACTTTGGATAGTAATTTTTTACAAAACCGGCGCAGCTGGCGCTGGGGGTTACAATATAGTCGGCTCCTTTAAAATCATCAATAAATTTACCGCATACTTCTTTGGCATCTTCCCAAAAACCGGCATTAAAAGCCGGTTGCCCGCAGCAGGTCTGGTTGGTATTGTATTGCACGGTACAGCCTGCCTTCTTCAGCACTTTTACCATGTTAAAGGCGGTTTGCGGAAACAACTGGTCTACAAAACAGGGTATGAATAATTGTACGTTCAAAAAAGAAAATTAAGGATCAATATGAAGTAAAAAGCTGCACGCTATCCGATCTGTAAACTAAGAAATGCGAACTAAGAACCGTGAACTAAGAACTATGAACTAGGAACTAAGAACTGCGAACTGCGAACTACGCAATCACATCCTTTCTCCACTCCGCTGCCAGCATCATCATTTTTACGGCGGTAATGCCGGCTTCTTCTCCTTTATGGCCATGAATGCCCCCGGTTCTTTCATCCGCCTGCTGCTGGTTGTCTAGCGTAAGCACGCCGAAGATACTGGGCACCGGCAATGATAGATTCAATTGGGCAATACCATCGGTGACTGCGTTACAGACATATTCAAAATGCGGCGTACCGCCCCGTAACACACATCCCAGCGCAATAAAAGCGTGGGGCTCGGAGGCGCCGTTTTTTACCAGCGACCAGTAATGCTGAATGGCAAAGGGTATTTCAAAGGCCCCGGGTACCGTAAGCACTTTAATGTTTTCTACTCCCTGGTCCTGCAATACCCTGGCACAGCCTTCAAAGAGTTTGTCAACAATGGCTGCATTCCATTCTGTACGGACAATAACAACACAGGCACCCTTTGGTAGAGTGCCTGCGGGACTGGCTAATAACGTGCTGTTGCTAACTTGCGCCATATTATGCGGTTAGTAAGATCATTCAATTTCTCCCAGTTTGCCCAGGTACTTGTCTATATCCACTTCTTTAAACTGGGGGTATTTTTCCTTGATTAATTTGTATACTTCAACGGCGTCTTTTGTCTTGCCCATTTGCTCATAAAGAAAGGCTGCACGCACCAGGTACTGCGGACTGTAATAATCGTCTTTTTCAAAAGTGGTACCTGCTTCCTTGTACAGTTTTACGGCTTCTTCTTTTTTGCCGAGCTCTGAATTGGCATCGGCCAGCAGCGCCTTCGCCCGGGCTTTTACCAGTGGCTCCTTTGTGGAATAGTCTTCCAGGTATTTTACAGCATTTTTAAAATCGCCCATTTGCAGGTAGCAGGTGCCGGCATAAAAATGCGCCAAGTTGGCTGCTTTTGTACCGCTGTACTTGCTGATGATTTTGATGAAACCAGGGTTCAGGTTATCGCCATTCAGCGCCAGCGCCAGGGAATCTTTGCGGAAAAAATCTTCGGCATAACGCATAGCCTCAGATGCTTTTTTTTCATTGGGCGCGGCTATAAAAGTATTATAACCATAAATACCACCGCCAATGATAACAATGGCTGCAATGGCAATTAAAATTTGTTTGCTGTACTGGTTCCAGAAACCGGTCACTTTTTCAACGGCATCCCTTTCTTCCGTTACCGGCAACTTTGTTTTGTCTGTCATGGTATAAGCGCTGTATTTATTTTTTGTTTTCTACGGTGAATAGCTGTTGTTAATCTACAATGAATGGGTAATGCTGGTCTACATAAACGTCTTTCAGCAGTTCATCATCATTGGGCCAGGGACTTTCTTCGGCAAATTTTACGGATTCTGCTACCACGCCTTCAATTTCTTTATTGATGGCATCCAGTTCTGCCTGGGTGGCAAAATTATTTTTAAGAATGGTGGCCTGCACCTGTACAATGGGGTCACGCTGTTTGTATTCTTCCACTTCTTCCTTGGTGCGGTATTTCTGAGGGTCAGAGATAGAATGGCCTTTATACCGGTAGGTCTTAATTTCAAGCAGGGTTGGTCCGCCGCCTTCACGGCCTCTTTTTACCGCGCGTGCCACGGCTTCGTGCACGGCTTCACAACTCATACCATCTACAGAATCGGCCGGCATTTCAAACGCATCGGCCAGCTTATAAATGTCATGCACGTTAGAAGTACGCTCAACCGAGGTACCCATGGCATAGTTATTATTCTCGCAAATAAAAATTACGTGGAGTTTCCAGGTCATGGCAATATTAAATACCTCGTTTACCATACCCTGGCGGGCGGCGCCATCACCAAAAAAGGTAAGGCTTACATTGTCTGTACCCTTGTACTTTTCAGCAAAGGCCAAACCGGCACCGGTGCCAATTTGCGCACCCACAATACCGTGACCGCCAAAAAAAGCCACGTCTTTTCCAAAAAAGTGCATGCTGCCACCCTTTCCTTTGGCGCAGCCGGTAGCTTTTCCGTACAATTCTGCCATACAACTATTGGCACTAACACCTTTGGCAAGGGCCAGTCCATGGTCACGATAACCCGTAATAAATGGATCAGTGGGCTGCGTGGCCGTCATACAACCGGCGGCAATGGCTTCCTGGCCAATATAAGCGTGAAAGAACCCGCGTATCTTGCCATCCATCTTGTATTTTTCTTCGGCCATGAGCTCAAACTGGCGTATCAGCTGCATCAGTTTGTACCAGTACAGGTAAGTATCTTTTGAGAATTTTGTAGCCACGGTTAGTTGCAATTTTAAGGTGGCAAAGATAAGGGGGAAATGCTAATTGCAAAGCTCCATTTTAAGCCAGTGAAAATTTTGATTGCGAGCACTTTACCCGGCCCTCATTCTATGGCAAATGCAGGTTTCCATTCCCCTGCCGCCGGTGGGAAAGGTTGGCGCTGTATAATTTTAGAG
>DATJGC010000362.1:0-7909 GCA_035495345.1 Chitinophagaceae bacterium
CTGATTACAGCGGTACGGGCAATCCTTCACTGGCTACCTGGACAGATCTCAACGGTAAGTTTGCCGCACAGACTTCTGATGTGTGGACAAGCTCTTCCAACATCAACCTGGCAGCCTTTAAACAGCCAAGGGTATTCATTGCCTTTGTGTATACCTCTACTACAGATGATGGCGCCCGGTGGACGTTGGACGATATCAGCATCACTAATTCTGCAACGCCCCCTCCGCCTACCCTGTCGCCGGCTGCTAATAATATCGAATTCTTTTATGCAGCTGCAGGCAATACGGTTACAAAGACCCTTGGCCTTATTGGCAATGATCTCAGCGGCGGACAGGGCATCAATATAACTACCACCGGCAGCTTCCTGGTCTCTGCAGACAATACCAGCTTTGCGTCTTCCATCAACCTTCCGGAGGCAACGGCCAATAATACCAATACCACCATTTATGTGAGGTTTGCGCCCGGTGCAGATAACCAGAATTATTCTGGCAATCTCACCATCAGCACGGCGGGTGCCAGGGATACCGTAATTACGCTGAAGGGCACCAGCATAGACCCTGCAAAAACCCTTGAAGTGGTAAACTGGAATATGGAATGGTTCTCTACACCAGACCCGGCACCGGGCTTTGGTCCGACCAACAAGGCCCTGCAGCGCCAAAATGCACAGGTTATACTGCCCGCCCTTGCGGCAGACCTTTATGCCCTGGTAGAAGTGGTGGATACGGCGGCACTGGGCAATATTGTAAGAAGCTCCATGCCCGGTTATAACTACATTATTTGCAATTACGGTTCTCATGCCAACCCTTATGAAACCGGTCCGGGCTTCCCAACGCCCATGGCCTATGTACAAAAGGAGGCCTTTGTGTACAAGACTTCCGTGTTTAGCAATATAGACACCAGCTCATTACTGTCACTCGGTGTAAACACGGCCGCGGATCTTTCCAACCCTAATTTTGATTACTGGAGCAGCGGGCGGTATCCGTTTATGATGAAGGCAGATGTTACGCTCGGCGGCATTACAAAGACGATCCGCTTTATTGCTATCCATGCAAAGGCCAATACATTTCCCGAACTTACGGCGTACGACCGGAGGAAGAATGGTGCTATTGCCCTGCACAATTATTTAAATACTACTTTCCCTGACGATAATATTGTTATCCTGGGAGATTTCAATGACGATCTCGATTCTACGATTACCGATGGTATTTCGCCCCGGCTTTCCTCTTACAAGGTCTTTACGGATGATGTGGCCAGTTTTTCATCGCCCACATTAACCGGCCTAAGCCTTACTGGCAAAAAAACCACCGTTGGCTTTAACGAGGTGATTGACCATGTAGTAGTATCTAATGAAATGCAACCTTATTTTATGTCATCTTCGGCCGCTGTACTGACGGACGTAAGCACGCTGGTACCCAATTATGGTACTACCATGAGTGATCACTATCCCGTCTTTACCCGCTACGCCTTTGAAGCCGCTTTGTTACCGGTAAAGCTGGGAGATTTTACGGCTACCCGCGTAAGCAATACGGTGAAACTGGAGTGGAATTCTACTGAAGAGATCAACAGCGCTTCTTATACCATTGAGCGCTCGGCAGACGGGCTGAGGTTTACCGCCATTGGTGCTGTGCCGGCAAAGGGTATTGCTTCCAGCTATAGTTTTACGGATGCGGACCCGCTGGCGGGCAGCAATTTCTACCGCCTGAAGCCCGTGGATAAGGATGGCAAATTCTCGTTCTCAAAAACGCTGAAAGTAAATTTTGCGCGGGTGGCGGGCATCAGGGTAAGTCCAAACCCGGCCAGCAATTATATTTATGTGCAGCTGGAAAATATCAATACTGCTGCTACGCTGCAGCTGGTAGACATGAACGGAAGGGTGTTGCAGCAGGCAACGATTACACAAGGCACTGTAAACAAGGCTATTAGCGTAGGGCAACTGGCGCGTGGCCTGTATACCGTTAAAATAATCACGGCAACGCAAACTGTTAGCTCCAAGCTGGTACTACGGTAATGGAATTAAAAGCAGCCAGGTTAAGACCCCCGCAAAGACGGGGGTCTTATTTTTGCGCGCCGGGGATGGCGCAGCAGATGCTGCATGGGAAGCGGGGCTGCAGGTTTGGCATCGGCCTTCGGCCCAAAACTTTTGACAACAAAGCTTTGTGTCTTACCCGCTTTACCGTACCTTCGCACCCCAATAATTTTTTAACTTAAAAACAGGGTCACAATGAACAATTATGAATTGATGGTGATTTTTACCCCTGTGCTTTCTGAGGAAGACTTTAAAGCTGCCCAGAAAAAGTACGCTTCGCTGGTGAAAGAAAACGGCGGAGAGGTGTTGCACGAGAATCCCTGGGGACTGAAATCACTGGCGTATCCTATTGCCAAGAAGACCACCGGTCTTTACCTGGTAATGGAATATACTGCGCCATCCACCTTCAATGAGAAGTTGAAGATCCAACTTCTTCGTGATGAGAGTGTGCTCCGTCACATGTTTACTGCACTCGATAAATACGCCGTCGAGTACAATGCAAGAAAGAGAAGCGGTGTACATTCCGGAACAGAAAAAACAGTGGGGGCTTAAACCATGGCTAAGACAAACGAAATTAAATACCTCACCGCCATTAAGACCGAGAAACGTCAGAAGAAATATTGCCGCTTTAAAAAGATGGGCATTAAGTACATTGACTACAAGGATGGCGAGTTCCTGAAAAAGTTTTTGAATGAGCAGGGTAAGTTATTGCCCCGTCGTATCACCGGCAACTCATTAAAATACCAGCGCAAAGTATCAGATGCGGTAAAGAAAGCGCGCCAGATGGCCATTCTGCCGTATGTAACAGATCTTTTGAAATAGCAATCGGATCAACTGTAAGAAGTTAATCGTAACATTTTATATCGTTCGTTTTTGACTTTTTAATGTTGACTTTTTATTTATTTGGTAACCAACCCTAATCTGCCAGCAATGGTAGAGACAGTCTGAATCTTAAATGATTGGGCCATGGGGTACTAAACAAACACAATGCAAGTAATATTAATTCAGGATGTAGACAACCTGGGCGGTGCCAACGAACTGGTAAAGGTTAAAAACGGCTACGCCAGAAATTTCCTGATTCCCCGTAAAATGGCAGTAGAAGCCAATCCATCTAATATGAAGCAGATGGAGGAAAAGATTAAGCAGCAGACCAAGAAAGAGGCTAAACTGCTGGCTGAAGTAAACCAGGTAATCGCCAAATTGCAGGAAGGTCCTGTAAATATTGGCGCCAAAACCGGTACCAGCGGTAAGATTTTCGGTGCCGTAACCTCATTACAGCTGGCCCGTGCCATCCGTGATCAGAAAGGCTATGAGATTGACCGTAAGCGCATCAGCCTGCCAGAGGAAGTAAAAGAACTGGGTACGTACAAGGCAGTGATTGATTTTGGCAACGGCAAATCAACCGAACTGGAGTTTGTGGTAGGTGCAGAATAACAAGATTTGAGCGAAATATCGAGGTTCCGGGCCCTGTTTTGGGGTCCGGAATTTTTTTTGGGGGTGCTCCAAAAACCTTTCCCAGTCTGAATTATTTCTATATCTTCGTTATTGGTTCCTAATGATCTTTACAGTTTCGCATTGTGCTCTGAGCGTTTTCAACCAATGTTCCCGGGGTTTAATGTTTCACTGTTCTCATTTAGGGTCTCTATTTTTGTATCACTCAAACTGTAAAAAAATGAACATTTATGTTGGAAACCTCAGTTGGAACTTGACTGAGGAAGATCTCTCAAATCTCTTCGCTCCGTATGGCACAGTTGTTTCTGCCAAAATTGTTACCGACAAATTCAATAACAACCGCAGCAAAGGTTTCGGTTTTGTTGAAATGACTAATGATGCTGAAGGGCAGGCTGCAATTGCCGGCTTGAATGAATCAGAAGTTGATGGCCGTAACATTGTAGTTAACGAGTCACAACCAAAACCTGCCGGTAGCGGCGGTGGTGGATTTAAGAAACGCAGCTTTGGCGGCGGCGGCGGTGGTGGAAGCCGTGGCGGTTATGGCGGCGGCGGCGGTGGAAGCCGTGGCGGTGGCGGATATGGCGGTGGCGGCGGTGGCAACCGTGACCGTGGTGGATTCAACAGAAGAAGCGATTATTAATTTGCGCAGCAATAGATAAACTTGAAAGTCCGATCAACTTGATCGGACTTTTTTTTATGCGCGTACTGCATTGCCATTTTAGTGCAGACATGCTGCCTCAGAAATACGTTAGCCATGGCTGCCGGACCTGGTTCGCTTTTTTATAGTTGCTGAACCATTTGCATAGCGGGTACAATAATACAATCAACCCTATCCATACCAGGTATACTGTTGCAAGGCTGAAGCCGTAGCCTTTCAATGCCTGTACGCGGTTTACGCGCTCCGTTAAAATCATTGCGCTGCCGCTGTATCCTGTTATTTGTGCAGCAACCCATGCCAGCAGGTGAATAGCATACAGGTGCAAAATGTAAAAGAAGAATGGCACCCTGCCAAAGACAATGATCTTACCGGTTATTGCATTGAGCGGCTTTTCTATTGCAGCTAAACATATCATGGCGGGGCCCAGGGTTGCCAATATATATAGAAACGAGGGCGGGTACTTGGTAAGGTTCAGGAATGATAAAATGGTAAAGCTGTTGTTTTTTTGCAAAGTCCAGCGGCTGGCATCTCCATATATATTGAATGCACGAAGCAGTATGAACAGCATTATTGCAGCAGTACCTGTGATAAGTAAAATCTTTTTTCTTTGCCTGGCGGGTATTGGAGCGTCATAAAGATAGCCCATGCAATAACCCAGTGCAATGATGCCTATCCAAGGCAACACAGGATAATGTATAAAAACGGAAAAGCGCCCCAAAACAAAATCTGCCGGCTCATGCAATAAGGACCATACAACCGCCATGAATGAATGGCCCGGCACATGTACAGTATCTAACAGGTTGTGCATTGCTATTAACAGCAGTGAAATAATAAACAGGTAAGTGCGGGGCATGTATACTAAAACAGACAGAAAGATCATACTGATGCCAATAGCCCAGATAACCTGTAAGTTGAAGAAAGGATAGGCGAGGTTGAACGACCAGCCCAGGGTTACAATAAACAGTTCTGCCAGCAACAGCCAGCCGCCGCGGGTGAGCAGGTAAAACGAAAGCTGCGCCTTGCTTCGCTTACGGCCATGCAAATACGCAGCTATGCCCGCCAGCAATACAAACACCGGTGCGCAATAATGGGTAATAAACCTGGTAAAGAACAACAATAGGTTGGTTTTGCCCAGGTCTGTTGGACTATACAAAAAAGCATCCCGGTGAAAATAGGCGCGTACATGGTCGAGCGCCATAATGATCATTACCACTGCTCTTAAGAGATCAATTGATGTAATCCGTTCTTTCTGCAATGGTTTGTTAACAGCGGTGGAGACTGTGTGTTGCAACCGGGTTGTGTGCATGTTGTCATCAATTCAATAAGTAAATAAAATAGCTGCCGCTTTATAGTAGGGTGGGTAAGAGCAAACGCAGCATGCCGCAAGGCGCATCAGGAAGTTCTTCTTCGGTTACCACTGCGGTGGTGGCCGCGGCAGTTAATGATGGCTGTAAATAAGCAGGCTGCTGGTTGGGTTGTGCGCAGGCGGTCTTCTTTTTTACTTCAATTTCATCCGGCGCATCAAACTGGATAGCGCCACGCGTTTTTACCTTTACAGTGATATTGCCGTTGAGAATGATGTGCAGCCCATGGGTATTTATATACCCCGCAGAAGAAATATCGCCATTACCGTTTAAGCGAATCAACTGCAGTGCCATTGCCGGCAGGTACACAGTCCGTTTTGCAAAGGAGAATCTTTTAGCTGCATTGATGAACAGTACGCCATTCTCCATTACCGGCTGGATAGCGCTGATATCTTTTTCTTTTCCTTCAATGGCTACGCTTGCGGAAGTATCATTGGTGAGTACCAGTGAAATGTCTCCGTCTATACATATGCTGCCGCAGTTGGCGGGCAGGGGCCAGGCCCGTTTAACGATGCTAATTTCCCTCGCAGGCAATGCCCGCCCTGCTGTAAATGAAGATACCATTATTGAGAAAACACAGAGGCTAATAATGAAACTTAATTGATGCTTGTGCATAATGACTGGCATAATATTTTTCATTGCAAAAAATTTATGGGTATTGATGAATGTTAAATGAAAGCCTTGTAAACAGGTACCGGCCATTAAAACCCATTTGCTCTACCCTCCTGCTATAGATAAATCTACCGAGCGATACATTGCCGCTATGTGTTTGCTCATCCTGGTATACATCAAACAGGTTGTTGGCACCGGCAGTAAGCGTAAAGCTCCGGGTGAGATTATAGCTAACAGAGAGATCTGTAATTGTTTTGGGCGAGAAAACCTGGTCAAGTGTTTCTTTCTGCCCGGTAAACGCATTCACCGGGAAACTGGCGGGGTTACTAGGGTCGATGCCCGGGTCTAAGTAAGTAACTTTTCCAAAATAGGCGAGTCTGCATAAGACTGCCAGTCCTTTGTGATTATAGGAAAGACTGAGATTGGCTTTTACGGTGGGGTTGGCCACTTCTATCCTGCTCTGATCTTCACGATTGAAATAATTGCCCAGTTGCCCTGAACGCAGCAGCACATCCGATGCTTTGATGATGGGTTTACCATCGGCGCCTTTCTTTACTTCGTTTTTTATAAACGTAGCGGCACCCGTTATCCTGAACTGGTGCTGGCCCCGGAATGTGCGATGGTATTGCAGCACCAGTTCCAGGCCCCTGGATTTTGTATCAATGGCATTGGTAAAAAAGTTAGCGGTAGTAGCACCGTTTTCTTTCAGCAATCTTGTTAAGGCCGTATCTGTTCCACCCGTAAAATTGTTGGTGAGCACGATGCGGTTATTGATATTGATTAGATAACCATCTACACTTATTTCCAGGCCTTTTGCGGGGGTAGCAGAAAAGCCTGCTGCGTAATTGCGCGATGTTTCTTCTTTTAAAGGGGGTATGCCAAGGATTTGGGCAGGTTTGCTGTTATTGGTGAAAGTACCGCTTTCTACGGGCAACAGGTTGCCGTTAGAAGACACAAACAGTGTATTTGTTTTAGCGTAATACTGTTGCTGAACAGAGGGCGCGCGAAAACCTGTGGATGCCGAAGCCCTGATGGAAAAATGCTCGCCTAACTTGTACCGGCTGGCAATCTTATAGTTTAGGGTACTTCCAAAATCTGAGTAATTTTCAAAACGAAGCGCCGCCTGTATTAACCAATGCGAACTGAGATCCTGTTCAAGGTCTGCATACAGCGCAATATTGTGTCTTGCATGTTGCCTGGCATAATCAGGTACAAAGCCTGCAAATACCTGCGCGCCGGAAGCCGCGCCGGAAGCGGTAGTATAGTTTGTGTAAGAGGCCTCTTCGCCTGCCCTTTGTGTGTATTGATCTACCCTGAACTCTGCGCCCTGTGCAATATGCAATCCCTGCAGTATTGTAAAATGTCGGGTAAAGTCGAGGTTAATGGTGTTTTGGAGAAATTGTAGTCCGCCTGCATCAAACTTTGTTGGCACATTGTTGCCGGTAGCAAATTGCGTATAGTTTACGGAATTAGCAATGGTAAAATCAAAGTGGTTTACCCCGAATGTATTGGATAGACTAGCTTTCCATTTACCCAGCGCACCGTTGATACCTGCCGAAAAGGATATGTCTTTTATATGGCTCTTAATGAGTGGTAAAAAGCCATTGGGGTATAGCGTAAATACTTTATCAGCATAAATACCGGCACCGCTGGTAATGGAAGAAGGTTACCTGAAAAATCCTGCGGCCTCTCCCTGCTTGCTACTGTAGCCCGCCACCAGTTGTAGCTGCCATTGCCTGCTGAGGGCATATGCTGCATTCAGCATAAAGGCAGCACTGCTCATCCTGGAATTGCCA
>DATJGC010000363.1:0-6680 GCA_035495345.1 Chitinophagaceae bacterium
GCAAAGTATGCGTACCTATCCAGGGGTGGCCACCGTAAACCAATCGTTTACCAACCTGTTGCCCAACCTGATGTTCAGAAGAAAAATTTCTGCCAGGAGCAGCATCAATATTTTTTATCGCGCCAGCACCAATTTTCCATCGGTTACCCAGTTGCAGGATGTCATTGACCCCAGCAACCCGTTGCGTATAACCAGTGGTAACCCCTACCTGAAGCAAGCCTATACAAACTTTTTGTCTGCGCGCTATACCTTTACCAATACCAGCAAGGGGCAAAGTATTTTTGCCAACGTGTTTTTGCAAACGCAAAGCAATTACATATCTAACGCTACCTATATTGCCACGGCAGATTCTGCCTTGCAGCACGGCGTTGTGTTAAAACGTGGATCGCAATTCAGCACGCCTGTTAACCTGGACGGTTATAAGAGCCTGCGCACCTTTCTTACTTTCAGTCAGCCGGTAGCGTTTATAAAATCAAACGTAAACCTGAGCACCGGTTTTTCTTACTCGCGCCTGCCGGGATTAATCAATTACCAGCAAACCATTACTAACAATTATACATACAATGCCGGTATTGTGATAGCCAGTAATATCAGCCAGTATGTAGACTTCAATCTTTCTTACAACGCCAATTTCAACGATGCCAACAGCTCAGCTACCAGCCAGAGCAACCAGCGTTATGTAAACCAGGTAACCGGCATTCAGTTCAATTTATTGTCGAAGAGCGGCTGGTTCATCCAGAATGATCTTACCAATCAAACCTATACCGGGCTCAGCGGCGGGCTTAACCAAAGCTTCTGGCTCTGGAATGCCAGTATTGGAAAGAAGTTTTTCAAGAACAGGGCGGGTGAGTTAAAGTTATCTGCGTTTGATTTGCTGAAGCAAAACCAAAGCATTGTGAGAACGGTGTCTGAAAATTATATTGAAGACTCAAGATCAAATGTGCTGCAGCAATATTTCCTGCTGACCTTTACTTACAGCCTGAAAAACTTTGGTGCCCCCAAACCGCCAGCAGGGAGGCCCAACCGCCGCCAGGGAAACAATTTTTAAAGGTGTGGCAGCAGTTGATGCCAATTCCGTCTCAAAATACCAGAACCTGTTCTTTTTTTGCGTAATATCGTCTTAAGCAAAAATTCTGGCGATTTGGATGAAAAAACCTTGGTTGAACAATTAAAACAGGGCGACGAAAATGCATTTAAAATAATTGTTACCAGCTGGCAGGATATGGTATATAATACAGCCATGGGTATTTTGCAATCTGCCGAAGATGCCGAAGACGTAGCCCAGGAAGTTTTTGTACAGGTTTTTGAATCAATTCATACTTTTAAGGGAGAGTCAAAACTGTCTACCTGGTTGTACCGCATCACTACCAGCAAGGCCCTTGACCATATCAGGCGAAAAAAAAGAAAAAAGCGTTTTGCCTTTGTGCAGCAGCTCTTTGGTGAGAACAATGAAGTAATAGCGCATCCGCCGGATTTTCAGCACCCCGGTGTTTTGCTAGACAACAAGGAAAATGCCCGGGCACTGTTTAAAGCCATTGAAAAATTACCTGAAAACCAGAAGATTGCTTTTGTACTGAATAAAATAGAGGGCTTAAATTACCAGGAAATCAGCGAAGTCATGAATACCAGTGTCTCCTCCGTAGAATCATTGTTGCACCGCGCAAAGACCAATCTCAGAAAATGGTTACAGCAGGTGTACCAAAACCCGGACAAGCCGCGCAGGTTTTGATTTCATTTCCCGTCAAATAAACAGGGCCTATTATGGAAGAAAATAAAGACATAGACAAGATCCTTCAAAGCCTCGATGGCATTCAGAAAGCCAGCCCGGGGCATTTCTTTTATACCCGCGTACAGGCCAGGCTTCAGAAGGAAGAAAAGAGCACCTGGGCGCAGCTGGCTTCTTTTCTTGCCAAACCGCGTGTTGCCCTATCCACGCTTTTTATCATTTGCCTGCTCAATGCTGCGGCGCTTTTTTACCAGCGGCATGCACTGTCTGGCCTGCCAGAGCAAACTGAGCAGGGCAGTGCAGATGATTACAATACCACCCTGGCGGCCAATACTTATTACGACGAAAATACGGAGGCGCGATAATGAATAATTCCAGAAACAGGATACTCATCTTCCTGGTTGCCTTCCTCCTGCTCACCAATATTGCTATGCTGGTATATTTTACCAGCTTCGATAAAAAAGCGGGCAGAGACAACCGCACTGAAAAACGCGGTCCTATCAGCAGCTTCCTGCAAAATGATGTAGGATTTAGCAAAGAGCAGATGGAACAGCTGGATACACTTAAAAAACAACACCGCGCTGCCATCCGCCCGCTGTTTGATGCACTGGGCAAAACCAAAGACAGCTTTTACCAACTCATTGGCAAACCTGGCGTAAATGACTCAGTGTTGCAGGCCGGTGCCAATGCTATTGGGCAAAAACAGGCTGCGCTCGACCTGCAATTTTACCAGAATTTCATGAGCATACGTAAGCTCTGTACGCCAGAGCAATTACCCAAATTTGACGCAGCCATGCCTTCAATGGCCAGCAGGATGATGCAACCCTGGCAAAAAGGAAACCCCGGAAGAAGAAAAGATACCACACAGGCAAAAAACTGATCTAATTAACAGCGGCAGCCGCAGGTTTTGCTGGCTGATTGGCATCCAACCCCTGTATTTCATCACAATAAAATTTATGCAATGAAAAAGAAACTTCTTCTATTAGCGGGCCTTGCCATATTTACTGTTTGTACTGTGTCTGCACAGGGCGGTGGCATGCAACGTATGCCCATTCCTGAACGGGTTAAAATGATCATGGATAAGCTTACAGATTTTAAGCTTGACAAGGATAAGACGGCTGAAACTGACAGTGCTTTTACCAACTACTTCAGGAGCCAGGAGAAAGCCATGCAGGATATGCGTGCTTCCGGCCAGCAACCAGACCGTGAAAAAATGATGGAAACAAGAAAGAAGCTGATGGATGAAAGAGATGAAAAGCTCAAGAAGATTTTTACAGATGAGCAGTTTAAAAAATGGAAAGATGAAATTGAGCCTACCACCCGCCCGCAACGCCCGGCAGGTACCGGCACTAATTAAATAATAGCATTGTACTATTTGCAGGCCCTGCTTCTAACAAAGCAGGGCTTTCTTTTTGCATCGCCACCTTTAATACAACAACTTTTTACCGTGCGGCTTTTCTTACTGGCCCATCCATTCTTTAAAAGCGCTTACGTTTTCCTGGCTAACAATGATCTCTTCATTCACGGCGGGCACCAGCTCTACCAGTAGTTTGCTTTTTGGATAGGTTTTTATCTTCTTAATGGCTTGTATGCTCACAAGAAACTTTCGGTTTAGCCGATAAAAATGTGCAGGGTCTGTTTCCTTCTCCAGTTCTGCAAGTGATTTATCCAGTATACATTTCTGGCCCTTACTGTCTACCATGCAGACAAGTTTATGCGCTGCATAGAAATAGGCAATCTCTTCTGTTTTCACAGAGATATAATCCATCCCCCGTTTTACCAGGAATCTTTTTTTATACCGCTGTAGTTGTTCTTCCTGACGCCATTGTTGCAGTTGCTGGTAATTGCTGGTAAAAAATTCTTTGAGGTGTTGAAACTTCTGCAGCGCCGCTTCCAGTTTCTCCTGTTTTATGGGTTTTAGCAGGTAGTCTATACCGTTATACTCAAAGGCTTCCTGCCAGTATTCATCAAAGGCCGTGGTAAATATGACGGGGCAGCTAACACGTACCTGGTCAAGTATGGCAAAAGACAAGCCGTCTGTTAACTGGATATCCATAAAAATAATATCCGGCATGTTGTTTTGCTGCAACCAGCGAATGGCCGACTGCGTACTACCGGCTACTGCCAGTACTTCCAAATCTTTGTTGGCCTGCAGCAGGGCCTTCTGCAATTTTTCTGCTGCCGGCTTTTCATCTTCTATGATCAATACTTTCATAACTATTCAATGTTTAGAACGGGCAATACCACGCAAAACTGGTCATTGCTGGCTGCAATGCTGATACTTTTGCCGGTGGTGAATTTATACCGCTCATCCAGGTTGCGCAAACCAATTTGTGAAGAGGGTTTCCTGAGTTGTTTTTTGCGGATGGTATTACAAACCACCAGGCTGTTATTTTTTAATTCGATGCGTAGTACCAGCGGCGACGCGTCTGCATCAAAGTCATTGTGTTTAATGGCGTTTTCCATCAGTACCTGCAATGAGATGGGTGGCACCAGGAATTGATCATACCAGATGGGATCAACTTCCAGCTGTAATTGTACGGCATCTTCAAACCGGATCTTCAGCAGCGAAAAATAGTCTTCTAAAAATTTGATCTCTTCACGCAACAGCACGAGGTCCTTTGCCTTGTTCTGCAGAATATAGCGGTAAACATCAGCCAGTGTATCATTAAATTGTCGCGCACGTGCAGGCTGCTCCTCAATCAGGTAAGAAAGCGTATTGAGTGAATTAAAGATAAAGTGCGGGTCTATCTGGTTTTTTAAAGCTTCCAGGGCGGCTTCTGCCCTGGCGCGTTCAAACTGTTCTGCCCGCAGCATTTCATTCTCCGATTGCTTTACAAGAAAAACGGTTTCATAAACATGGGTAATGAAGATCACGCAGATCATCATAATAAGTGTTGCCGAGGTTACTACCTGCCAATTTGGTGAGCTATGGAGAAACAGACGATACCAACCTGCCAGCAACAGTATACTTACTGGTACTGTATAAAAGCTGATGCCAAATAAAAGGACAAAGATTTTTCTTACCGGTTTCTTATGCCAGTCTACATAACTGCGCATGCTGAATAGCAGGTAGCGGTTTCCTTCCCAGATTACAAAAGCAATAAAAATGGTGTATAAAAAGCTTACCTTAAGCTGGGTGGCCGTAAAATGCTGTCCGCTGATCATCCCCGTAAGCAATGGAATGGCAATACCAAAAAAAGGGATAAGTATGACCCTAAAGCCAATATCATTCACCTGCTGCCGCCGCTGCGGTGGAGATTTTTCTATCGGCGGTATGGTACTGTTCGTCGGCATTTGCTTCCGCTTTGTCTGGCTTTAGTTGAACAGTTAAATGGTTCACGTTAGTTTACACTGCAACATTATAAACCCTAAATTAAAAAAGCTATGAACACTATTAACTGGCTGGCCGTACTGGTGGCTGGTATTTCTGCCTTTGTAGTTGGCGGCATCTGGTATTCACCCGGGTTATTTGGCAAAGCCTGGATGAAAGACAACGCACTCACTGAGGAACAAATCAAAAAAGGCAACAAAGGAAAGATTTTTGGATTTACCCTTTTGTTTTCCCTGCTGATGGCAGTTAACCTGGCCATGTTCTTACAGGATCCAAAGGTAGCTGGCTGCGGCCCAAAAACGGATATTACCTGGGGTATGACGGCCGGTTTCCTGGCAGGTATCTGGTCATTTTGCGCCATTGCCATTCACAGTCTGTTTGAATTAAAAAGCTGGCGTTTGATACTGGTAAATGGCGGCTATTCTATTGTTGCATTGGTGCTGATGGGCGCTATTATTGGCGGATGGCGTTAATTGTTGCCGCTTTGCCTAGACTAAAAAAGCCAGGGGATACTGCTGTCTACGGCAGGCCCCTGGCATTATGCAGGTCTTAATTACATTTTTCGTTTGAAGGTTATTTCCATTGTTTTTGTCTCCTTACCGTCATGAATCTCATACATTTCCATACGCTGGGTATTGTTATCAATCCAGGTAAATTTCTCCTTCACTTCTATTTCTTTGCCAGTCATTGGGTCGGTCATTTTCCCGGCCAGGTTCATGGTTTTGGTGGCATGATCAACCGTTCCTTCCAGGTGCATGATGCCGGTGCCCATATTGTCTATCCAGGTAGACTGCACCACTTTGCGGGCATTATCGTACCCCACAATGCTTTGTCCTTCAAAAGGCATTCCCATCATATTGCCGCTATAATTAGATTGCTGGTAACGGCCGCCGAGGATCATTTTATTGGTGGCATTGCCCGTACTTTTTTCGGGCGGCGCGCCGGGCGACATCCAGGTAGAGGCTTCAAAGGTCCAGTTACCATCTGCGGTACTTAGCACCTTATGAACATCGCCCGGGGTCATGTAGGCTTGCCAGGCCTTCATCATTTCCTGCTGGTCTCCCTGCGCATGGGCGTACTGTAAACAAAGGCTGCAAAGCAGCAGCATACAAGAAGTAATAAATGTTCTTTTCATAGTAGATAATTTCTTTCAAGCTACTACAAAAAATATTTCACCGCTTACCCAATTTGACGAGACCGGAAAAATCAGGGACGAAATTTTTGCACAGGTGCTGTAAGTGGCACAGATAGCCTGAGGTACAACATTTCCATTTGCTTTCTCTCTTTTAAAAATCAGGCATTCTTCACTATTGAATTTACCCAACTGTGCTAACAAGTTGCTTGGTAGAGAATCATGAAAGCTCAAGACAAAAGAACTCGGAACTAAGAACCATTGGTGTCCGGGAAACATTTTTTACTTTTCTACTAGACGCTTTGTGGAAGCGACTCCGTTACTAGTTCGCTGAGCAAGGGGCTTAAGAAGGCGATTCAGACACCAACGCCCGCAAAAGCCGCCTTCGTTTTATCAATGCGCCAATTAATCTTTATGGAATTGATGAACCTTCGGTTTTCCGTGAGCTTTGTACTACAGCTCAACCATGCAATGGCTGAAAAGCTTAC
>DATJGC010000364.1:0-4426 GCA_035495345.1 Chitinophagaceae bacterium
ATTACAATGGGAAGAAGAACTGGTGCAAAACAAAGCACAAAGCAATGATGATATCATCAACTTCATTAACAAGATAAGCGCTGATTATATTTTTGTAAAAGGAGAAATGGATGTGAACACGCCCTATGTAACCAATGGACAAAAACAGCAGTTTCAGAAATTAGATGCAGACTGGCAAAAACTGAAAGCCAGCATGAACAGCCTGCTGGAAAAAGATGTGGCGGGCTTTAATGCACTTTGCAAACAAAAAAATATGGAGAAAGTGATTGTGCCGGCGCAATAGAAAAATAAAATCTTTTTGCTAAGGTGGGCAGTGTGAGCTGTCCACCTTTTTTTTACTTACCTAGTAATAAGCTGTATGCGTTATTTTAAAAGGTCAAAGGCATCCTCAGTGTTACCAATAAAAAAAGTGAATTGTTGCTGCGCTGTTAAATAATATCCTGGTTCATGCGCGGCAGCTGGGGAATATCCTGGCGGTTTACTTCTTCATCCACGCCTTTCTGCAATTTTTCTATAAAGGCCAATACGCCGTCTTTCACTGCATCTTTTATATCGCCGGAAGTATCTGCAATTTTTTTGCGTGTTTCAGCGCCGCTCTGCGGAGCAAAAAGAATGGCTGCAAGAGCACCTGCAACGAGGCCGGCAAAAAATCCGATGGTTACTTGTTTGTTGCGCATACTGGTGGTTTATGGCTATGCATCAAAATCATTGCCACTATTCAGTTCTGCGGCTTCTTTGCTGTCAATGGCCGATTTTAACTGCCAGAGCAGGAGGTTTGCGCGCGTTACGGGTGCGGCGGGCATATCATACCAGTTGCCTTCTTCTGTTTTGTAAAGACTCATGGGCGGTTGGGCACCGTCCTGTAACACAGTGGTAAACCTGTACTCTCTTAACACGGCTACCACCGCCCCTACTGCATTCTTTAGTTCAAAAGGATGAACGCTGTATTGGAAACGGCTGCCCCCCGGCAATACCAATTCTTCAAGCTGTGCAGAACCCGTACTTAATTGCATACCCCGAATATAAAGGCGGGCGGTGGATTTTTCAAAATGGATTATCACCAGCGGTGAATAACCGGGCTGAAAGCAGTGGCTGCGCAATATATGAGCTTGTTCGGGGCGTTTGAAAGCCGTCTCCTCACCCTGCACCTTCACCATTTTTGCTCAAAAAAAACTTGTAATCATCTAATTTTTGTATTTACTTTGTATTTCAAAGTACTTTTAAACACGGTACATTCACACTTTAAACAACTTTATGAAAAATAGTACTCACCAGATGGCCGGCTTACCTGTTACGCCACTATTGTTTAAAAGAATGGCCATTGGTGCAGCTGTGGGGCTTTTTTTAATCGCTCTATTCCTGCTTAATGGCGCACCTGCAAATCCGGCCTGGGGCAAGGCCTGGTTTGTTCGCCCGCTCGTTGTTGTACCCATCGCCGGCGCCGCGGGTGCGTTTTTGTTGCATGGGTTGGACCGTATTCGCCAGCAACAACAATGGAACAAATGGCTGGTAGGCGCTGTCGGCGTATTGCTATATTTTATTGTGCTATGGATGGGAACGATTCTTGGCCTGGCCGGAACATTTTGGGATTAACGCATCGGCTTCTTCCCATTATTGAGAAAATCTTTATCAACTTCTTCTATTTCCTTCACTAAATAATCTTTACTATGCTAACAGCCAACAAACGTCTTCTCCGTCTTTTACTACTTGTGCCGCTTGTATTACTTGTACCATTTATTGCCATGCAATTTACCAGCGAGGTCAACTGGTCTGCTGCTGACTTTCTCATTGCCGCAGTGCTGTTGGGCGGTACCATACTTGCCTGTGAAGCGGTGATACGCCTGGTAAGAAAAAGATCAGTTCAGCTGCTGCTATGCGCCATTGTATTACTCCTGCTTTGCCTTACCTGGCTTGAGCTGGCCGTAGGTATCTTTGGTACTCCCTTTGCAGGCTCGTAAGAGTATCGGTCAAAAAATATACATCATTGCGCAGGAGAATAGTTTTCCGGTGCAATGATGGGTATTCTCCACCCTGTATCCTACCTCATACGCCGGTTTCTGCTATCTTTGCCTCATGCGCTGGTTTCTTCGTTTGTTCAGCATTTACCTGTTTGCACTGTCTGGCATTGCCTGCAGCGCTGATGATGGTTGCTGCCCTGAAGAACAGCTGGTCAGTAACGCGCAGCAATTGATGGGGCCTTCATCACATCCTCTGGAAAAAGAAAGCGCGGGCCTGCCCTGCTCCCCCCTATTTGCCTGTTGTGCCATGCAGGGTATTGTATTACCGAATGATAACCTTGGCATGCTGCTGCCAATACTTCCTTACCAACGTTCTTATTGCAGGGAAGCACAGGCCATTGTATCCCGCTTCATTAAAGCCAACTGGCAACCGCCTAAATTAGTGGCTTAGCAAAACTTTCTTACTTGTATTAAAGCAGCTATTGGCTGCCCATTCTCTCACATTTACTATTGTTTATGCAAAAAGCTATCAGCTTACTGCTCTCGTTATGCCTTGCATGGCCGGTATTGTCGCAACACAGCCTGCGGGTTTCACTGGCAGACCATCGCACAAAAGAAAAACTTGCCGGCGCCAGCGTGCTGCTGCAGCCCATCAACAAAGCTGCCATTGCAGACAGCAACGGGCTTGTTATCATCAATGATCTCGCCGCGGGTACTTACAAATTAACGGTGCGCTTTATAGGATACGAAAACTATAGCAGCAGCCTGCAACTGCCGCAACAAAAAGATACACTGCTGCTACTGCTCACTTCCACCACCCAGGAAATGGACGAAGTAGTGGTCTCCTCCACCCGCAGCAATAGAACTATTCGTCAATTGCCCACCCGCATAGAATTTATCAATGGCGAAGAACTGGAAGAAAAAGCCAACATGAAGCCGGGCGATATCCGGATGATGCTCAATGAAAGTACCGGCATTCAGACGCAACAGGTTTCTGCCAGTTCTGCCAATGCCAGCATAAGGATACAGGGGCTCGACGGTAGGTATACGCAATTACTGAAAGATGGCTTTCCGCTGTTTGCCGGCTTCTCCGGCGGCCTTGGCCTGCTGCAAACCCCACCATTGGATCTGCAACAGGTAGAAATAATTAAGGGTTCTTCCTCCACGCTCTACGGTGGCGGCGCTATTGCCGGACTGGTAAACCTGATCTCAAAACAACCTACAACAACACCCTCACTGCGGTTTCTTTTGAATGGCACTTCGGCCCGTGGGGCCGACTTAAATGGTTTTTACGCGCAACGTTTTAAAAAAACAGGGATTACCCTTTATGCAGGACGCAGCAGCAATAAAGCGTTTGACCCTTCCAACACAGGCTTCACCGCCATTCCGCAATTTGAACGCTACGTGGTAAACCCGTCCTTCTTTTTATATTTCAGCAAACGCACCAGCCTGCGTTTATCCGTTAACGGTAGTACTGAAAACAGGCTGGGGGGCGATATACATTTTATAAAAGGCCAGGCAGACAGTATTCACCAATACTATGAGCGAAACAAAAGCCAGCGCTTCTCTGTACAAACCAGCTTCCAGCATCAATGGAGTGATAGCGTACGACTGACCATTAAGAACGCCATCAGTCATTTCACGCGGCGCATAGCCATACCCGGCTATTATTTTGATGGCCGTCAGTGGGCTACCTACAGCGAAGTGGCGCTCGACCTTAAGCGTAAGAAAACAGAATGGATCTCCGGCCTGAACCTGTATACCGACCAGTTTAAAGAACAACCGGCCGGCAATTTTCCGCTGAGAAATTACTTGCAGCAAACTGTGGGCGCTTTTTTGCAAAACACTACGCGCCTGCGCCCTTGGTTGCAACTAGAAACAGGACTACGGGCTGATTATATTAATGAGTATGGCTTTGTATTTCTGCCAAGAATGGCTGCACTGTTTACATTGGCGCCGCAACTTACTTCACGCTTGGGTGCAGGCGTTGGCTATAAAACACCCAATATCTTTACTGAAGATGCGGAAAGGATTCAATTTGAAAATGTGTTGCCGGTAAATGCACAGGCCAACCGCCTGGAACGTTCTTATGGCGGAAGTTTTGATTTTAATTACCGCCACTCCTTTGCAGGCGGTCGTTTAAGATGGAGCATCAACCAGCTATTCTTTTTCACCCGCATCAACCACCCGCTGCTGCTTACACAGCAGGGCAATATGTATGCATTGCTCAATAACGATGGGTATATGGACAGCAAAGGAGTTGAAACAAATCTCAAACTGGCCTTTGGCCCTACCACGCTTTACATTGGCTATACTTTTACCGATGCACACCTGAATGAAAATGGCCTTATCCGCGAGAACCCGCTAACGGCAAGACACCGGCTGAATAATATCCTGGTGTATGAAATTGAAGATAGCTGGAAGCTCGGCGCCGAAGCCTACTATTACAGCACACAGGCATTGAGCGA
>DATJGC010000365.1:0-3810 GCA_035495345.1 Chitinophagaceae bacterium
GCGTGAAACAATCCAAGCGAAAGTTGTCAGTTTAATTTTTTATCGCGTAGAGCTATCTGAGCAAGCAGAGGCCTGTGGTGGTTGAAAGTATATCGCGCTCGCTGCCTCGCCGCGCCCGCTGCGTGAAACAAACCCAGCGAAAGTTGTCACTTTAATTTTTTATCGCGCAGAGCTAGCTGAGCCAGCAGAGGCCTCCGATGGTTGAAAGTATATCGCGCTCGCTCCCTCGCCGCCGGCCGCCGCGTGAAACAATCCAAGCAAAAGCCTTTTGACTTTTGAATTTTGACTTTTGAATTATCCTCTAAGCGGACGCCTTTTGAATTTTATGTTTTGATTTTTGCCGGCTGTTGAGGTATTTTTCATGTATGATGGCGGCCATGGGTTTTTGGTAAACCTTGCTTTCTACCCAGGAGATAATATCGAGGTAGGCAAAGGCACGCGTTTCAAAACGGTTCTTTTCAAATTTCTTGATTTTCTGCAAAAAGGTTTCCAGCTCAGAGCGGAATTTACTGCGTGGCAATTGAAAAGAATGGCGCAGAAATTTAAACATTTCTTCTTCCAGTATGGTGATATTCTGTTTCTTGGCCATGAAGCGGTAGACAGACTTGGTAAGGTATTCCATCAATTCATAATTGCCCATTTCAAAATGGGCCATCAGGTGCAGCAGGCGGGCATAAGATTGCAGATCATCCCGTATGTCTACCTGCTCATTGATGATCTTCTGCAGGTAATCAATACAGGTGCTGTAATCCTCGCTTCCAAAATACAGGGTGGCAATCTTGTAATTCAGCACCATGATGCGGTGGTTGTCTATAAACAAATCATACTCTTGGAGTTTTTCTTCAATTGAAGGCACGAGCAACAAGCCGGCTTTAAATGTGCCCAGCATGCAATGCTGGTTAATTTTTGCGCTGGTGATATAGATAAATGCCTGGATACGGAAGTTGTCGTGGTCCAGCACCCGCTCCGTATTCGCAAAGGCCTCAAACTGCCGGAGTGCAATTTCAAACTTATCATAATTGCGAAGATCAAAATGGGCGTTGAGCAGGGTGTGCATGCCTTTGATGTAATGGCCGGTCTCCACCCGTTTCATGAGGGGTTGCGCATCAAAAAGGTCTACCCATTTTTGAGCGTAGCGGTAATACATCAGAAAGTCTTGTCGTATAAACGCATACCATGAATAACTCTGAAAGAGGTAAAGCTTTTCGTAAAAGCCTGTCTGTTCCTCGGCATTGGGTGGAAGATTATTATGAAAGAAATATTTTACCGCGGTTTCATCTTCTTCATTGCGTGCATGGCCGTTCTTTATAAACCAGCTGTACAGTTGAAGCGCCAGGTTAGATAATTTGGCTACCATATCAATCCTGCCGGTTACTTCCACTGTTTCAATTGATAGCTGTTCTGCCCGGCTTTGCATGCTGCGGGTGATGTGCAGCATTTCAATACGCTTTTCCAGTGCCAGCACCAGGGTCAGAAAATTGAATTTCTGGTTAGCCTTGGCAGTTTCCTTGGCCTTGTCCAGTATTTTCAGGCTTTGCGAGAAGAGTCCTTTCTTGTAAAGAATATGGGCATAGTCGAACTGCTCATTCAACTGTAAATCAATACTATCAGCACTTTTTAACAGGCGAAGGCTGGCCAGCAATTGTTTGTAGAGATGTACTTTTATATTGGATAATTGCGGCTTTTTAATGGAAGGAAGCTTTTTTAAAAGCGCGGCCTCATCATATTCCTTCAGTTTATCCAGCGCATCAAACAATTCTATAATTTTCAGGTCTTCATTGCCCGAACTCCGCTTAATGTATAGCTTGAAATTCCTTTTTTCCGACTTTTCCAGTGATTGGACCAGCTGAAATAAACTATCTGAAAAACGGTTGGACATAATAATTTAATTTTCATAGAACCCCACAGGGTCAAGGCTTTCAGGTCTCGGGAGCAAGTTTAAGCATAATAAAAACACTTAGAACTTGATTAAAAGAACATCCCAACACATCCTATCTTTACAGGGTCAAACAGAATAGGAGGTGTTGGAGATGTTGAAGGGCAAAGCAAAAAGGTCGTTAAAGGTCGTTAAAGCAAAAGAAAGCTGGTAAAACAGCTCAACATATTTCGAAGAATTTCATATGGCAAGCAATCGTTAGAGGTCAGTCCGTTTCTACGGAAGGACCCTTTTTTTTTGTAGAGGGCGTGAAATTATAAAGAAAATATAACATCCAAAAAAAATTCTTCCAAACCTGCCCATTCCCAGCCCGTACGCTCGGTTTTCCGCTTGCAATTCCACACTATCTTCCTGTCGTTCAATGGATTAGATCGCTCTC
Organism: Chitinophagaceae bacterium; assembly: GCA_035495345.1. GTDB lineage: Bacteria > Bacteroidota > Bacteroidia > Chitinophagales > Chitinophagaceae > JACMLD01. The sequence goes on from DATJGC010000365.1 coordinate 2,316, forward strand.
TTCTGGCGTTTAATATTTTTTTCAGGTCACCGTATTTTTACGGTCATCTGAGCAATAAAACGGTTCCGCGCGCTGTAAACACCTGCCCGTTATAGTCAATTGCCTTCAATACCCAGATATAAGCATCCGGCGCCTGTTCCTTTCCGGCCAGCCTTCCATTCCATCCTGCATCTTCAGAACTATTGCTGCTGAACACCAACTGGCCCCAGCGGTTAAACACATTGAAATATTCCAACCGCTGCAAGCCGGCCACAATTGGCTTCAACCTATCATTGCGGCGGTCTCCGTTGGGCGTAAACGCATTCGGCACAAATACCGAGGGCGCGGTATTGTACACTTTTACACGGATAAAGGCAGAATCTGCGCAGCTGGCTTCGTTATACGCCACCAGCTTGTATTGAAATCCCGGGGTTGGCGCTGAAAAAACGGCGCGCGGGTTGGCGCTGTCTGCTGAAGATAAATTATAGGGCGGAGACCAGGCATATCTTACACCGCCAGTAGCATGCAACTGCAAAGGCTGGTTTACCACAATGGTGGTATCCCTGCCGGCATCTGCGTGCATGGCCGGCAGCATTTTCACAAAAACAGTATCAAGTCCCGGCTTGGGGCATCCCTTTGTATCATAGGTGCGCAGAATATACGCCGTGGAGGCCAGGGGCATAGCCACCGGTTCTAAAGACTGGCTGTTGCTAAGGGTGGCCGTAGGAAACCATTCAAAGCTGCTGCCATTGGAACGCCCGTGCAGTTGCGCACTGCTATGAAAACAGATAACCGTATCTATACCGGCATATGCCTGCGGGTACGGCACCGTGGTTATCATAACCTCCTCAGCGGCTGAACAACTGCCAATGCGGGCTATCACTTTATAGCGTGTGCTTTTGTTAGTAACGGCAAAGGCATTGGCCGCCGAGGGGTCAAGCAATTGTGCGGCGGGTGACCATGCAAATTGCAGTCCGGTAGACTGAATGCGCAATTGTACGGTGTCTGACTGGCAGATGATGGTATCCGGCATGGCCCGCAGGTCTACATGGTCTGTAACGCGTATGGTAACAGAATCATCGTTGGTACAGCCATTATCATCCAGGTGTGCATAATAGGTGGTGCTGCCGGGTGGAGAAACAATGGGCGTAGCAGACAATGCATTGTTGATATTTACGGAAGGCGTCCATGAAATATTGCCACTGCCACTGGCTTGCAGCTGCACCTTGTCTGAGATGCAAATGAGTGAATCTTTAAACGCCAGCTTCAAAGGTGGTTTGTCTACAATAGTGATATCCTGCGTAACGGTATCTATGCAGCCTTTTGTATCTGTAACAATCAGTCGCACCGGCTTTACACCCTGTAACGGGTATGTATACTCGTTATTCGGCAGCGAAGAATAATCAGCAAAGTTGGTATTGTCTCCAAAATCCCAGTTAAAAGTATTGACGGTGCCATATAAACTGGTGGAGGCATTGGTAAACTGCGTGGGTTTATTAACGCAGATGCCTGAATA
>DATJGC010000366.1:0-5119 GCA_035495345.1 Chitinophagaceae bacterium
AGTTCAAACAGTTGTTGCAGGTAAGGGCCACCATTCGCCTTCGTTTTATAATCTATATGCGCATTCAGGTTACGGGTAGTATTGTAACTGATTTTATCCATCTGGAAGCCAATGACCGCCTGTCCGTTATCATAAAGATCTGCCTCAAAAATGCCGTTGGGGTTGGCAGATCCGCTATGTGTATCTGAAGCACTGATGGCGAAGCTGATCTTGGGGGTATTAACGGTGATCAGCGGTGCCACGGTGCTGTAATCTGCGCCTGCTTTTTTTATAGGGATCAGTCGGGGTGATTGTTCATAAACGCTGAGGCGCCTATCGTACAACGCCAGCCTGCTGATGGAAGGCTTTGTATTGTCTGCCACGGGCAGGTGAAAAAGCATCGGGTTCAAATTGATATCATCCGCGGAGGTTCTTATTTCAAAATGAACATGCGGTCCCTGGCTGCCACCGGTATTTCCGCTGAAGGCAATGAAGTCGCCCTTCTTTACGGGGAAAAGTGCGGGGGACAATTCGGGGAAAATTCGCCATGTTTCCTGCTGGTACTGCTGCTGTTTCAACCATTCATCCAGTGCCGGCATAAACGCATTCAGGTGACCATACACGGTAGTATACCCATTTGGATGGCGGATATAAATGGCCCGGCCAAAACCCGCCGGCTCAATTTTCACTCTTACTATATATCCGTCTGCTGCTGCATACACAGGAAGGTTTTCACGATGATCTGTTTTAAGATCAAAACCCATATGGTAATGGTTGGGGCGCAGCTCGCCAAAATTGCCGGCCAGGCTAATGGGTATGGCCAATGGATTGCGAAAATAATTTGCCGGATAGCTGTTGGGCGGAAACACTTGTCCATGGCCGGTTATAGAGAGATATAAACAAAGAGCCAGTAATGTAAAACGCATGCGTGTTATTTCTTGATGAACTTTTTTTAACCGCAGCAAAGCTACTGGCTTACGCGCAAACAATTAGTTACAAAAAATAATTGACTAATGCAATAGCAAATCCCTTTAACAATCATTTTTGTAAAATACCCTGTTTAGGGTAGGCAGATTTTTGAAGTATGGTACAGCGTTTGACATATGAAACTTGTCTTACTAATAGCCTCAAGTCAAATTTGCAGCATGAAAAGTTTTTACAGAAATCTCCTCCTCAGCGTTGTAATGATATTTGCATCTGTTGTTGGTTGGGTGAAAGGAACAGAAGCCAAACAAAAACTGGTGTACAAATGGAAAACCAGTTATGATGAAAAAAGACAGCTGGCGCGCAAGCGTATGGCGCAACGCAAAGGACAGGTAGTGCTGGATGATGTTGAATGGGCTGCGTTTCACAAAAGCTAGATACTTTGTAACCACAAGTTCATATGCCGGTCTTCATGACCGGCTTTTTTTGTCCCCGCCCGGGCATCAGGAATTTCGATTGGCAGCTGCCGGTATCCATCGTCTCATCATCCTCATCATCACAATCTTCCGCTATTGCTGCATTGCTACCAACGCATTGTAACAGAATGCTTTTTAACCTCTTCGGGCACTGTAAAAAAATAACGCGCATATTTTCTTTCACTCCCTTACTTTTGCGCAATTTGTTTGTAGGAAATTAACCAGATACAATGCCAAAAGATACTTCCATTCGTTCAGTACTGATTATTGGTTCGGGCCCCATTATTATTGGACAAGCCTGCGAGTTTGATTATTCCGGCACCCAGGCCGCGCGCAGCCTCCGTGAAGAAGGCATTAAGGTAATACTGATAAACAGTAACCCCGCCACCATTATGACAGACCCCATGATGGCAGACCGGGTATACCTGCTGCCACTTACGGTAGAAAGCATTGAACAGATACTGGAAGAAAACCAGATTGACGCGGTACTGCCTACCATGGGCGGACAAACAGCATTGAATCTGGCCAAGGAAGCCGAAGACCTGGGTATCTGGCAGAAATACCAGGTGCGCCTGATTGGTGTGGATATTAAAGCAATTGATAAAGCCGAAGACCGTGAGAAGTTCAGGCAGTGGATGATAGAAATGAAAGTGCCCGTGGCTACTGCAAAAACAGCCAACTCCTTTTTAGAAGGTAAAGAATTTGCACAGCAGATTGGCTTTCCGTTGGTGATACGCCCCTCGTTTACCCTTGGTGGTACCGGCGGCGGTTTTGTGCATGATAAAGATGATCTTGACGAGGCCCTCAATCGCGGCCTGCAGGCATCGCCCATTCATGAAGTACTGGTAGAAAAAGCCGTACTGGGCTGGAAAGAGTTTGAACTTGAATTGTTGAGAGATTCAAACGATAATGTAGTCATCATCTGCACCGTGGAAAATTTTGACCCCATGGGCGTGCATACCGGTGACTCCATTACGGTAGCGCCGGCCATGACCCTTAGTGATACTGCCTTTCAGCTGATGCGCAATACGGCCATCCGCATGATGAGAGACCTCGGCAATTTTGCCGGCGGCTGCAACGTGCAATTTGCGCTTAACCCCGATACCGAAGAAATTATTGCCATTGAAATTAACCCCAGGGTAAGCCGTTCCTCCGCGCTGGCATCCAAGGCCACCGGTTACCCCATTGCAAAGATTGCCGCTAAACTGGCCATCGGTTATTACCTGGATGAACTGGAAAACCAGATCACCGGCAACACCTCGGCTTATTTTGAACCCGCGCTGGATTATGTAATTGTAAAAATGCCCCGCTGGAACTTTGACAAATTCAAAGGCGCCAATGATACCCTGGGACTGCAAATGAAAAGTGTGGGCGAGGTGATGGCCATCGGTCGCAGCTTTACAGAGGCAGTGCAAAAAGCCTGTCAGAGCCTGGAAAATAACGCCGTTGGACTTGGTTACTACGGAAAAAGCCAGATGCATGCAGAAGAGTTGATAGAATACCTGAAGACACCCAAGTGGGACCGCATCTTCCGCATAAAGGATGCACTGATGTTGGGTGTTTCCGTGGGTACTATTTCAAGAGCTACCAATGGTATAGACAGGTGGTTCCTCAACCAGATAAAGCTGATCTGCGATATAGAAAAAGAAATAGCGAAATACAAACTGGAGACATTGCCCCTGCCACTGCTGGAAAAAGCAAAACGCAATGGCTTTGGAGATGAGCAGATAAGCAAAATAATGAACGACGGTACAGAAGATGCTGTCTATGAAAAGAGGAAGGCCGCCGGTATTACGCGTGTCTTTAAAATGGTGGATACCTGCAGCGCAGAATTTGAAGCAAAGACCCCCTATTTCTACTCCACTTTTGAAGCCAGTTCAACAGCCCCCGGCAACAGTGCCCGCAAAGCTGCCAATGAAAGCAAGGTGAGCAGTAAGAAAAAAATAATTGTGCTCGGCTCCGGTCCTAACCGCATTGGCCAGGGTATTGAATTTGATTATTGCTGCGTGCATGGATTACTGGCCATCAAAGAATGTGGTTATGAATCCATCATGGTGAACTGCAACCCTGAAACCGTGTCTACAGATTTTGACATGGCGGATAAGTTGTACTTCGAACCGGTATACTGGGAGCATCTCTGGGAAATTATTGAACATGAACAACCCTCCGGCGTAATTGTACAGCTGGGCGGACAAACCGCGCTGAAGCTGGCAGAACGCCTGCACAAAAAAGGCATCAAGATCATTGGTACTTCTTATGACAGCATGGACATTGCCGAAGACCGCGGTCGTTTCAGCGATATGCTGAAAGAGCTGGATATTCCCTATCCTTCTTATGGTACTGCAGAAACCGTGGATGAAGCCATTGAAGTAGCCAACCGCGTAGGCTATCCCGTATTGGTGCGGCCCAGCTATGTACTCGGTGGCCAGCGCATGCGCATCGTAATAAATGATGACGAAGTAGAAAGCGCCGTGGTGAGCCTGCTAAAACACCTGCCCGGCAACAAAATATTGGTAGACCATTTCTTAGACCGTTGCCAGGAAGCAGAGATAGACGGCATTTTTGATGGAGACGATTTTCATGTAATGGGTGTAATGGAGCATATTGAACCGGCCGGCATTCATAGCGGAGACAGCAATGCCGTTCTGCCGCAATTCAACCTTACCCCGCTGGTAGTACATACCATGGAAGAATATGCTGAGAAGATTGCACGCGCACTAAAAATCAAAGGTCTGATCAATATCCAGTTTGCCATTAAAGACGGAAAGGTATTTGTAATTGAGGCCAACCCGCGCGCTTCACGTACCACACCATTTATAGCCAAGGCTTACCAGATACCTTACCTGAATGTAGCCACCAAGATCATGATTGGTGCCTACAAACTCAAAGACTTTACGTTTGAAAAGAAACTGGTAGGCTTTGCCATTAAGGAGCCGGTGTTCAGCTTTAATAAATTTCCGGGGGTAAACAAAGAACTTGGACCAGAAATGAAAAGTACCGGCGAAGCCATCCGGTTTATAAAAGATTTAAGAGACCCTTATTTCAGGCAGCTCTACAAAGACCGCAGTATGTACCTGAGCAAATAGCCTGAACTTAAAGTTTTATTTTTAGGTATGGACCATGAAATAAAAAGCATTATCAGCAACCTGCAGAATGTGATGCAGGGCCATCCATGGTATGGCCGCGCAGTGTATGAACTACTTGAGGAAGTAAACCGCGATAAACAATACATCCGGCCCAATGGGCAGACCCATTCGCTCACAGACCTGCTGTATCATATGGTCACTTGGGCGGAGTTCACTGAACAACGCATCCGTAAAGCACCCATTGCGGATATGGAGGCCTTTAACGCTTTGGACTGGCGACTGATAGACCCCGACAAACACTACTGGCAGAAGGGCATTGCTGAATTAAAGCAGGCCCATGAACACATTGTATCGCTGCTGCGCGATAAAGACGATGCCTTTCTGGAAGAAACAGTAGACTACAGGAAATATAATTTCCGCTTTCTCTTAAATGGGCTTATCCAGCATAATATTTATCATATCGGCCAGATAGCGTATTTGAATAAATTACTTTGATTTCAAAGTCAAAATTCAAAAGTAAAAAGCTTTTGCTAAGAGGTTAAGTCAAAAGTAAAAAGTAAAAATCATTGTTGTCCGGGGAAAATGCAAAAGGAAGTATTCAAGGGGCGTTTCCCTCGGTGATTTTGTGACAAAGCGATTTTTTTAGAAAATGAG